>JARLHD010000455.1 GCA_031292435.1 Ignavibacteriaceae bacterium | reverse complement strand
TATCCCACACGCCGGAGTTTACAACAGTGTTCATACTGCCCTGATTCAGGTATGGATAAATTGCCGGAAAATTCACACTTTCGTTTGTCGAAATTTTTACAAACTTTTTTGCTCCCGGTGTTTCTCAATCGCCTTTTGATTGATTAGAGTTTGAACCCTAATTTTGCATGAAAGTACATGAGGATCTCTTCCTCAAGCACTCTCTTCTTCCTCTTTTCCCATAATTGCGATTATTCCACTGATTATTTTTATGCGTTCATCAACCGAGAATATTTCAGTCTCAACAATCTTTCTCTTATTTATTTCTCCCTTTTGATACCCTGTTTCATCTTCGTACTTCTCGTCATTTGTGATAAGGTGCCAAATAATCGTAACTATCTTCCTTGCCAACGCAATAATTGCTTTAGCATATCCAATTGACTTCATTTTCCGGTTAAAAAAATCTTTTAACCTGCTTTTCTTTTTTCTTGCTGCCGCTTGAGCTATCTGCGTTAGAATCCATCTTGCTTCCTTTGAACCTCTTTTTGTAATCCTACCATTATAGAATTTATCCGCAGATTGATACACGTTTGGAACTATTCCAAGCCATGAAGCTAGCTTATCTCCGGTAGAAAAATCCTTGAAATTGCAAATTTCAGCAATTAGAGAAGCTGCACCAAGTTCTCCAATACCTGGAACCGTCAACAAAATTTCCATTTCACGATTATGATTCTTATATGCATAATTGAAGATCTCTTTCTCCAAAGCTTTAATTTCAACATCAAGATAGTCTATGAGCCTCAGACATAACTGAAGTCTGATGGCAACGCTTTGGGATATTTCTCGATCTAGAATATCTCTTATCTGATCACTCTTTTTACGAACATTTGGAGAAAGATTTTCTATGATCTCGTCTACAGTCTTACCTGAAGTAATTCCTGATAAAATACTTCTTCCATTTTTACCAAAAATATCTGTCAGGACATCATTCAAATTAAACATTTCAGGTGCTAAAATGGAGTGAGCTTCATTTTTTAGATCGGTTCTTTTTTGTACAAGTTTGTGACGAAGTCGAACATATGAACGGAATTCTCTATGATCGTTTGGGAATACTCTTGATCCCTTTACCATATTATTTATTGCAAGTTGTGCGATAAATTCAGAGTCTACCTTATCCGTTTTTTTGTGCGTAAAAGCCTTCATATCTCGTGCATTTCCAACTAGAACAGGTAGATGATTTATTAATGAATCATAAATAGGAACCCAAAAATCACTAGTTGATTCACATGCGACAACATCACATTCTTCTGATATTACCCATTTTTTTAGGGCTAAAATTCCATCATCAGTCCTATTGAAACGTCGTTGCTGTTTTTCACCCGACTTACTAAGGATGGTAGCAATTAAAAAACGCTTATGGATATCTAAACCACAAGATTTGTTTATGATTTCAACCAAATAAGATCACCCAAATTGTTTGGGCAGGTGAGTTGCCTCGAAGGTCAATTTTGCATCCGTGATCAAAGTCACATTTGAGCCTTCGATGGCATTCACTGATTAGTTTGACAACGGTTTTTAAAACCAAATTAAGGACAACCTTACTGCCCAAAATAACAATGGAATTGATAGTCAAAAAGGGTAAGTGAACAGTACTTTCATTTATTTGTACCTGTTATTAAAATATCATGTTCGTTTGACAACATCAGCTTACCGAAAGCAGCCTTTCTCTTACAGCTTGGGCTGTAGTTCAGATACTCAAAAATCATTTTGTTCAAATTAAAATCCATGGACACAGATCAAAATATGTCTGGTTTTCCTCCCTTCTACCTGCCTCCTTACCTGTCACTTCCCCTGACGTTCTTCAAAATCCCCTTTACT
>JARLHD010000454.1 GCA_031292435.1 Ignavibacteriaceae bacterium | reverse complement strand
TCTTAAAAGATTTGGTGATCCTCGGGAGTTGGCAAACCTGGCATCTTACCTCGTATCGGATTATTCTTCATATATCAATGGCGAGGTTATTACTATTGATGGCGGTGAGTGGCTAAAAGGTGCAGGTCAGTTTAATATGCTGGAAGAATTGACTCAGGATGATTGGGATGGAATAGGTAATATGTCTAAAAAATCCAATGCCTCTAAAACTGTATTTGATTCAAATGAGAATTGATTTCCCCCTCATCAATTATATTGATGATCCCCTAAAATGTTACTAACGAGCTAAAAGAAATAAATAATGTTTTCTTGTTCCTTCACCTTCTTAAGAAAACTCTCTGCTTTTTCAACCTCGTTCCTTAAAGTAAAAAGCGTATAGAGGTCCATGTAAATCGTATCTATGTCAGTTAACTTGGTATATGCTTCTTTGGTTCTGAAATCTTTATGAGGAGCACAAGAGGTAATCTTCTCTATCTCAAGTTTTGTGACATCATGTTCAAATATAGTTTCCATAATATCCTCCGTTCCAGTTCATTCCATATCATATATTTTCCTCTATATGGTAAGTAAAATTATAGTTAAATCCTAACAAATAAATTTTCCCATGATTAATTTTTCTTGAGTACTATTAAAGTAATATCGTCATATACTGGAGCGTCTGTGGTGAATCTCTTTAAAGAATTTATGATAGATGATTTTATCACAGCAGCAGTTTTAGATGCGTTGCCCTTTATCACATTCATAAATCTGTCCTCTCCATATTCCCTTAAATAAATATTCATTGCTTCTGTAATTCCATCTGTATAAAAAATTAATAAATCACCTTGTTCTGGTGTTATGATTATTTCTTCTAATGAATTGTTAAACAGTCCGTTCTTACTCAACCCAATTCCCATCCCTCTTGGTGTTAAATTAATACACCTGTTTTCCTTGCAATTGAAATATATTACTGGGGGATGACCAGCTCTGCATAGTTGAATTGAGCCATCTGGCTTTATTGACGCAAGATTAATTGTAAAAAATGTTCCCGGTCTGAAAAGATTGATTAAATTGTCATTCAATTCTGACAGTATTTCTTTCGGTGACGGATGCGTATTTAATATGTGTTTAAATAATGCCTGTACCTGGACCATATGAATTGCCGCCGCCATGCCTTTCCCGGATATATCTCCTATTGCGATTATTAGGTTATTTTCCTTTATAATAAAATCAAAATAATCTCCCCCTACGCTTTTTGCTGTCTCTGAATAACAGCTTATATCATAATTTTCATTTGAAGGAGGGCTATTCGGTAATAATGAATTCTGAATGTCCTTGGCAACCGATAATTCTTCGTTAGATGTAATTTTATCTGCAAGCTCTAACGCAATAAGTAGATTTAAAAGAACAAATCCGACAAATCCCCACCATAAACTGCTTGCAAGGATTGCTTCAAGAAATATAAACAGCGAGATAACATACATTATTCTTCTGGCAGGGGATAACTCTAATAGAAATATCTTGAATAATTTTCTTCCGAATCGGATCTTCCCACGGAGTGATCTTACTGGAGAATCCGGCTCCTCCATTCTGGCAACATAAAAAGAATATACTTCCGGCATCTCTTTTTTCAAGAGTTTCTTTACTTCATTGACATCCAAACCATCGGTTAAGGTATGGAAAGTATCTTTAATTCTGTTGAACCTTCTATATTTCAAATCTCTCCCGAAAAACTTTCATATAATATCTTCATTTTAATGAAGATCGTCAAACGAAATTACACCGCCGGTCGGATTATGTGGTGAGTTGTGTATTATTTGTTTGGTTCTATTCGTATTCTATTTGCTTAGCTCTGCTTCAAAATCCTTCGGACGCATTTCATCATATAGTCTCTTCAACTCGTTGTATGCAAATACACTTCCGCGAACTGCCGCTGATCGGAAATAATAAATTGCCTTTGCTTTTTCCTTGGGAACTATTATTCCCTTATCATAACAATCGGCTAAAGAAAGTTCGGCGAGTAAAGAACCTTTTTCCTCTGCTGTCTTCAGATAGTTAAATGATTCAACTTTATCTTTAACGTCTATTTCACCGTATAAGTTGGCTATCTCAATTCTAATTTTGGCATCCTTGCTCCCTTGATCTGATGCAAGTTTCCATATTCCAACACCTTTTTCTTTATCCTGCTTTACAAAGGTTCCCTTAAAGTAATCCTGTCCAAGCTCTGTTATTGAAATTAAGTTCCTTAGTTCGGCAGATCTATGAAGTAAGTTAAAAGCATCTTTATCAGTTATTTGTTTGTCAAATCCAAGTGATTGTATCCCGTACCATACATACATCGCATCTGGATTATTCTTGTCTACTTCCTTTTTAAGAATGCTAAAGAAATCCTTTTCCTTAATTATATCATATAATAATATAGAACCTTTTCTGGAATCTGTCTTTGAAGATCTTATATAAAATTCCGCCGCGCCTATTGGATCTTTATTAAATTTGATTCCATTCTGGGAGTAATACCCTAATAAGTTTAATGCTTCAGGACATCCGTAATCAGCAGCTTCAAGGAATGTGTGCATTGATGTGGAATCTATATATGAAACGCTGTCTTTAGTCATCTTAACTGAATTAGCTAACTCTTTATTTGAGGAATTCCTAATGTCTTCTATTAGATCATTCTCCTTTATTGTCTGAATAGAATCTGATATCATATCAAAATCAATATATACCAGTCCCGAAGATGATTGAAGCGATTTTTCATTATCGTTATCTTGCTTGTCTTTACCCTTGGAAGTATAATTTGTAAAATTAGTTGCAAGCTTCGGAATTGTATCCTTTTCTGTTGGCGCATATTTTGTCAGCTTAGGCAAGGTTTCTTTAGCTGGAATATAGTTCTTGTTCGCAGATTTTTGAACCCATTTGTATGCCTCTATCATGTCTCTTTTAATTATCAGGTTGTCTGTATAAAGTAACCCCATCACATATTCTGCCTGAGGCATTCCGTCCATCGCGGCATAATAAAATTGCTTGAAAGCTTCATATGGGTTCCACTCAACACCCCATCCATTAATTAGTAGTATTCCATAATTGAACTGTGCTGCCGTTAGTTTCTGTTCCGCAGCTTTTTTTATCCAATATGCTCCCTTAATGGTATCTGATGGCATATCCTTTCCTGTTAGATATCTTATTCCTAATTCATGCTGAGCCTTGGCATTTCCTGCTTGTGCCTCCTTGTTTAATTCAAATTGCTCCCAAAGCGTGTATGAAAGGTCAGGTTGATAGAACGATACGTAATTTCTGCCGGGTTTATTGTTCTTAAATGCCAGACTCTTAGTAGTATCTTGAGCATGTAAATTCCCGCATATTAAAACAATTACTGTAAACCATAATAATAAGATATACTTAGCCAAACATTACCACCTAAAATAATTTTAATTTAGACATATATTAAATTATAAAGTTTAAGTTAATAATACATAGCAAATTTTACCGACCCACTTTAGGTGGTTTGATTGATTGCTTATTTGAATTGAATCGCTTTCTTTCAAAGCTTTATCTTGTACTATTGTTTTATTACAACAGTTTATGTTATATTAATCACATTATCTTAACCGAATAATTAATTCAAACATTGGATTCTTATATGTTAAACGAAATTTCTATTTTAAATGAAAACACTAAACAGGATAAGAAACCTAAGGACATGAATAACGCTTACCTGAATTTTATTACTTCCATAACTGATTCTTTTCTGGATATTACTTCTGATTATAAGGAGATGCTTCATTACTCTGCAGCAAAAATTGCAGAATATTTCGACTGTCTCGTAATTATTTGTCTGATGACCGAGGATCAACACAATATTGAAATTATTGTTGCCAGCCACTCAGATGATATTCTAAGAGATGAAATAAATAATATCCTCAAAAATGTTCCTCTGAATATAAATGATGGAATTATCAAACAGGTAATTAATTCCGGGCTGCCTGTTGTTTCCACGATTGACGGGCAGGAATTAAATACTATCAAATTATTGCCTCAGGAGTATAATAATTTATTCAGAAAATTTTCATTTTCCGGAATATTATCTCTGCCTGTATTTCAGAATAAAAAAATAATTGGTTCGCTGAATATTTTTCACCGTCATTCTGATTCCCCCTTTGCTTCTGAAGAACAGGCAATTTTTCAAAACATTTCTAATTTGATAGGAAACATTATTAAAAATTCTCGGAAATATAATGAAAGGGAATTGGTACTCAGGGAAATGCATCATCGGATAAAAAACAATCTCCAGGTTATCTCAAGTTTACTCAGTATCCAGTCTGATTTCGTTAAAGATGAGGAATCTCATAATTTGTTTATAAATAGCCTTAATAGAATAAGGTCAATGTCTATGATTCATGATAATCTTAATCAGGATCATAATTTATCGGATGTGAATATTGAAAAATATCTTAGGGATCTTGTCACTTATCTAATCAGAAGCTATAATGTAAATACGAATCAGGTCAAATTTATTATAAATATTGGTTTGAATTCACTTTCTGCTGAATCTTCTGTTACTTGTGGCCTTATTACTAATGAAATTATTTCCAACTCCATTAAACATGCCTTTCCGGGTAACAGAACTGGTACTATCACTTTAAGCCTTACAAAATTCTCTAGGAAAAATAAATTAGTTATATCTGATAATGGGATTGGACTTCCCGAAAAAATGGATGTTGCAAATAATAATTCTTTTGGATTACTATTAATCAATACTCTTGCTGACCAGCTAAATGGTACATTAGAAGTGATCAGAAAACAGGGGACTAAGTTTATTATTAATTTCCCTGTTAATTCAGACTAAATCTTATAAACCATGATTATTCAAATAATAAATCTTTCTCTTCCGGAAGTATTTAGTACCTATTCTGCTAAATATAAGATTCGACCGGAAGTATATAGTCATGAATTATTGGGTTTGGAATTGAGGGATATTTCTTCAGGTATGACTTCTGAGTTTATGAGAATATTTCTTAGAAAAAATGAACTGTTTTATAAATTTGAAGCTTATAGAAATGGTACTGTCGATCTTTTTATAGAGGGCTCACTTGCCCTGTTTAAGAAACTTTCAAGAAATATTCTATATGAAGGACATAAAGAAATTGGAAATAAAATAAATGATGTAATTAAAAATTATGAGGAATATAACCATATCGTTTATAAGATAGCGGGAAAGGAATTTAGTTTTGATAACCCTTATGTAATGGGTATTCTTAATGTTACTCCGGATTCTTTTTCTGATGGAGGTAAATATTTTGATAAGAATACTGCTGTGAATTATGGACTTCAACTTCTCGGTGAAGGAGCCCATATTCTTGATATAGGTGGAGAATCTACAAGGCCTGGGGCTAAACCCGTGAGTGAGGATGAGGAATTAAACAGGGTACTTCCTGTTATCAATAATATTCTGGCTTTAAAAAGTGACGCGGTTATTTCAGTCGATACTACTAAATCTTTAGTAGCAGAAGAAGCATTAAAGTCAGGCGCTCAGATTATCAATGATGTTAGCGGATTGACTTCAAATCCTGGTCTGCTGAATGTCGTCCGACGGTATAATGCTTCGATAATTATTATGCATATGAAAGGAACTCCTGAAACTATGCAGCTTAACCCTGAATATGATAATCTTATTCAGGAGATTTATGATTTCTTATTCATTCAGTCTCAAACTGCTGTAAAGGCTGGTGTATCTAATATTTTTATCGATCCGGGTATCGGGTTTGGAAAATCTGTTGATCATAATTTCGAGATTATTAAAAGAATAGGTGATTTTAAGAGTCTTGGATTTCCATTAGTAATCGGGAACTCACGTAAGTCTTTTATTGGAAAAACATTGAACATCGAACCGGAAGAGAGGGATGCTGCCTCTGCATTTGTTAATGCTGTTTCTATAACAAGAGGTGCAAAAATAATACGTACACATAATGTGAAATATAGTGTGCAGTGTATTAAGTTAATAAATAAAATATATTAGAATTAATGTTTGATTTAATAAAAATTGGATTCCTGACTGTCACTTTTACTGATCTGATAGATATTATTATTGTTTCATTTATTATCTATGAACTGTATAGATTGCTTAGGGGCACTATTGCTGCCCAGATATTTATTGGACTCATGATAATACTTGTTCTCTCTTTTATCTCCCAGGCTGCAAATTTTAGGGCGTTAAGCTGGTTGCTGAAATTAGTTACAGATATTTGGGTAATCGCATTCCTAATCCTTTTCCAGCCTGAGATTAGAAGATTATTAGTATTCGTTGCAAGGAATCCTATATTCCGTATATTTGTCAAACGTGAATCTCCTGAAGCCGCGGGTATCATTACTGAAGCGGCATTTGAACTGGCTCAGCAGCAGCATGGCGCTCTCATTATTCTTAATAAAACTACAGGCATAAGAAGTTTTACGGAAACCGGTGAGCAGATCAATGCAAGGTTATCCAAAGATTTATTACGAACGATATTCTTTCCCCGCTCTCCTCTTCATGATGGAGCTGTAGTTGTAAGTGGTGATGTTATTGAAGCTGCAAGATGCACTCTCCCTTTATCTGCCACTACCATTATCAATGGGGAAACTTTAGGTATGAGACATAGGGCTGGTCTTGGAATATCTGAAATTGCGGATGTTATTAGTATTATTGTTTCCGAAGAAACTGGAAGTATTTCTGTTGCTGAAAACGGACATATGTTGAAAGAACTCTCTAAGGATGCGTTAAAGAAAAGATTAACTAGGGCAATTAAAACTCCTAATACTAAAGGATTAAGAAGATTAGTAGACGCCCTCTATCGTTAAATAAATTAAAATAACGACTTATTGTATGGCTGTTCCAAAATGGAAAATTAAAGGCCTCAGTGGGAAGTATGCCTTCAGAAAGACTGCTCTTATTATCCTGCTTGAAAGAATAAATAATCTAAAGAGATCAATTAGATATTATTTAAGTTATGAGACCGCTGAATCTCTCCATAATGTAAGAATTACTTTAAGAAGAGTTCGTTACAATATGGAGCTCTTTTATGGTCTTTTTGATAAAAAGAAGTTCCTCAATTTGTACAGGTTAGTGGAAAATCTCCAGGATAAAACCGGTGATGTGAGGGATATCTATATAATGAAACAAAATATTTTATTATTTGAGAAGGAGGATGAAATCAAAATTCCGGATAAGTTGGTTGTAAGTATTGAAGAAAAGGAAAAATTATTGATTGATGGACTTAAATTAGAAATAACCGGATTTCTTCATTCAGCGGAATTAAAGATATTTATGAAAATATTAAAAAAGAAGGAGGTATTATGAAATTAAGATATTTTTCTCATTCTGCATTCCAGGTAACTACAGATGATGGTGTTAAAATTCTGATTGATCCATTTTTGGACGATAATCCTACTTCTCCCGTTAAATCAAAAGATGTTCGGGCTGATTACATCATTCTCTCACATGCGCATGGAGATCATCTGGGCGACACTTTTAAGATTGCTACTAAAGATACTCTTATAATTTGTGTCAATGAACTTGCCAATTATTGCATATCAAAAGGATTTAATGCTCATAATATGCATATCGGGGGAGGTTTTAATTTTCCCTTTGGACGGGTAAAATTAACAATTGCTCATCACGGTTCAAAAACAGCTGAAGGTGACTATGCTGGTGAACCTGCTGGTATAATTCTTACTATAAATAATAAAATTATTTATCACACTGGCGATACTGGGTTGTTTAGCGATATGAAACTTATCGGTGAAATGAATAAAATAGATTATATGCTCCTTCCAATTGGAGATAATTACACAATGGGGATTACCGATGCTGTAAAAGCTGTCGAATTAGTTAATCCAAAGATTGCTATACCTATGCATTTTAATACCTTTCCTGTCATAAAAGCAGACCCAAATGATTTCAAATTAAAAGTGGAACAGAAAGGTTTAAAATGTAGGGTTTTACAATATGGAGAAGAAATTGATTTATAATTTGGAAGAATTACCTTATGAAAATTACTTTAGAATAACTATTTTAGAAGATTGATTAAGGTTTTCTAATTATAATTTATGATATGTCTTAATGGTTAAAGTTATTGCAATTGCAAATCAAAAGGGAGGAGTGGGTAAAACTACAACTTCTATAAATCTATCATCTTCACTTGCCGCTGCTGAAAAAAAAACGTTGCTGATCGATATCGACCCTCAATCTAATTCTTCTTCTGGCTTAAGTGTAATAAATCATTCTCCCTCAGTATATGAAGTTTTAATCGGTACTATCGATATAAATGATGCTATCATAAATACATATATGCCATTTCTGGATATGCTCCCGGCCAATATTAACCTTGTCGGTGCTGAAATTGAAATGGTTGACCTTGAAAACAGGGAAGGATTGCTTAAAAAAGCTTTGGCGGCGCTTCATAGAGAATATGATTATATAATTATTGATTGTCCCCCTTCACTTGGACTTCTTACTTTAAATGCTCTGACTTCTGCTGATTCCGTATTGATTCCGGTTCAGTGTGAATATTTCGCTCTTGAAGGATTAGGTCAGCTTCTGAATACTGTCAATATTGTTAAACAGCATTTTAATAAGAACCTTTCAATTGAGGGAGTCCTGCTTACTATGTTTGATACCCGCTTAAAACTCTCTCATCAGGTTGCTGAAGAAGTAAAAAAGTATTTCGGCGAAAAAGTGTTCGGTACTATTATACATAGGAATGTTAGGATATCTGAATCACCAAGTTATGGAAAACCGGTGATCTTATATGATGCCGTTTCATCTGGTTCCAGGAATTATATCTCTTTAGCTTCGGAACTGCTTCAAAGGAACTCTCAGCCATAAAAGATATTATGAGTAAAACAAAACAGCCTGCATTAGGTCGTGGTCTTGATGCTTTAATGAATCCTCAGAATTATCCGCATGATAATTCTGAATCATTATCTTATGATGATCTGAAAAAGGATGATGGATTACAATATGATATTCTTGTCAAAATTCCTGTAGAAGTTATTTCGCCTAATCCATTTCAGCCAAGAGTTAATTTTGATTCATCTGCAATGGAGGAATTAAAGAAATCTATTCTTGAGAATGGGCTTATTCAACCAATTACTGTAAGAAGGGCCGATAATAATAGATATGAATTAATTTCCGGTGAAAGAAGATTAAGAGCATGCATCGATATAGGCTATAGGGAAATCCCGGCATATATCATTAAAGTAGATTCAGAAGAATCGATGCTGGCTATGGCCCTAATTGAAAATATCCAGAGAGAAAAACTTAATCCTGTTGAAATTGGGATGGCATATAAAAGACTTATGGAGGAATGTCATCTTACCCAGGAACAGATTGCTGACAAAGTCGGTAAGGATAGAACTACAGTTGCAAATTCTATTCGGTTATTAAAACTTCCGAAAGAAATTCTGGATAGCCTCATTAAGGAACAAATTACACCTGGACATGCAAGAGCTCTTATAAATATTCCTAACGAATCTTTGCAGTTGGAGGCTTTGAAGAAAATCCACGATGACGGCCTGTCTGTAAGAAAGGTGGAACAGCTTGTAAAGAAATTTCTAACTGATGGAAAATCTCCTAAAAGATCCGTATCCTTCTCTTCGAAAAGTACCCGTGCAGCAGCTAGCATATCTGATGTCGAGGATAAATTAAGAAAAATATTCGGCACAAAAGTTATATGCAGGCAGAAGCAAAATGGTACGGGGGAGATCGTTATTGAGTTTTATTCAAATGATGAACTTGAACGTTTATTTGAATTATTTGAGATCATTGATAAAACATATCATTAAAATATTTCTCTTCATCATTATCCTTTGTGTTAATATAAAGCCTCAGGATAACGTCGATACTCTGAAAAATGATACAGTATTTGTTATGCAGAAATCAGCCTGGGGAGCTGTTTTAAGAAGTGCCGTGATACCTGGTTGGGGTCAAATTTATAATCATTCGTATTGGAAAGCTCCTATAGTTTGGGGTATAGGTGCCTGGCTTGTATATAATTGGATTCAAAATAATAATTACTACTATACGTATAAAAATCTTTTCCTCAAATATCCTACTGCTGATCCAAATGATCCGAATTTGTTATACAGAAATTTTTATAGGGACCAAAGAGATCTTTTTACAATTTATATGGCAATAACTTATATTCTTCAATTAGTCGATGCTTATGTTGATGCACACTTGTTTGACTTTACTGTTCAGGAAAATTGTCGGATTGGATTCCCCGCTATAAGATTTCAACTCAAATTTTAATAAATTATATTTTGGTTGTTATAAACTTAATAGGTTTGTTCAGTATAATAGGCAACTTGTAAATTAATTATGAAAAATGTTATAATTTGTAAATCATGTAATACTGAAAATCCTTATTATGAATTCATATGTATCAACTGTCATTCATTCCTTAGAGAAAAGATTTTTAATATTGACCTCTGGAGTACAATTGATCAGTTGATTGTAACTCCTGTAAAAGCATTCAGGAGGATAATTCAATCTGAGCATAAGAATTTCATTTCATTGATTTTTATTTTTGCTGTGTTTAAGCTGTTCATAAGCGCAATATATTTATCATTACTTACCTTTAGGAATGAAGAGGCACTGAATTTCTTCATACCAAGATTCATTCTATTTGCAGGTGGAATGTTATTGCTTTTTCTGTTTATCTCTTTACTTTTGGTATGGATTCTCAAAGGAAGGGGAATAAAAGCAAGATTTAAAGATTTGTTTGCAATATTAACTTATTCTTTTATGCCTTATTCTTTTGCCGCTATAATACTATTTCCTGTTGAACTTATAATATTTGGAACTTATTTGTTTTCGGTAAATCCTTCTCCATTTATTGTTAAAAGTTTTCTGGCATGGGCATTGGCAATCCTTGAACTTTTAGTAATAATGTGGAGCATTTTTCTTACTATCACTGGAACATTTGCACAGACAAAATCAATTAAGTTCGCAATTGCAAATTCGGTAATATTTAATATAATTGTTTATTCATCCATCTATTTTTATTCTGTTTTACTAACATTATGAATACTGATTTATTTATAAAAGAAAAAGAATATTTTATCCATACTTATAATAGGATACCTATAGACCTTGCTTATGGCGAGGGTGTCCATTTAATTGACAGGAAAGGGAATAGGTACTTGGACTTCTTCTCCGGTCTTGGCGTTAATGCTCTTGGTTATTCTCATCCTCTGATTGTAAAGGCTGTCTCGGATCAAATATCTAAATTTGGTCATTTGTCAAATTACTTTTTAACAGATATTCAGGTAGAGTTTTCAGAAAAGCTCCTGAAGTATTCTAAAATGTCTAAAGTATTTCTTTCTAATAGTGGTACCGAAGCAGTGGAAGCGGCAATTAAACTCATAAGGAAAAAATTTGGACCTGATAAAAAGATATTTTCGCTTTCTAATGCCTTTCATGGTAGGACTTATGGCGCTCTGTCTTTAACTGCTAATGATAATTATAGAACCCCTTTTCTCCCGCTTTTACCGAATATTCATCAAATAGCTTTTAATAATATTCAGGATTTAACTGCAAATATTGGTATAAATACTGCGGCTGTATTTGTTGAGTTCATTCAGGGAGAAGGCGGGATAAATATGGTTTCAGAAGAGTTTGTAAATGAACTCAAAAATCTTAGGAAAAAGTTTGACTTTATCCTGGTCAGTGATTGCATACAATGCGGTATTGGAAGAACAGGGAAAGCATTTTCACATGACTATTATGATTTCGAGCCAGATATTATTTTATCTGCCAAAGCAATCGGGGGTGGGCTCCCACTCGGAGCAATGCTTGTAAATAATGCTCTTTCTGATGAGTTCGCTCCTGGAGATCATGGAACTACATTTGGCGGTAATCCGGTTAGCTGTGCTGCTGGAAATGTCGTTTTGTCGGAAGTATTTGAACATGGTCTGGTTCATGAAGTTAAAATGAATGGGGACTACCTCATAAGGCAATTGTTGGAATTGAAAAATATGTATCCGGACCATATTAAAGAAGTTCGGGGGAGGGGGTTTATGATTGGCGTCGATTTTTATTATGAGTGCGCTAATATTGTAACTAAATTAAGAGATAGAAAAATTTTTGCTAATTGCACTAATAAAACTGTTCTTAGGTTATTGCCTCCTTTGATAATGGAGAAAAACGATATCGATTTTTTCCTCTATAATTTACATGAATCTATTAAGGAAGCAGATAAAAAATAATGGCTCTTAAAACTGATGTACTTGTTATTGGAAGTGGAATTGCAGGCTTGTTTACAGCTCTAAGGGTTTCTGAATATGCTGATGTTATTCTCATTACTAAAAAAAATCAATCTGAATCTAATACTAATTATGCACAGGGAGGTATTGCCTCAGTAATTGATACCAAGGATACATTTGAAAAACATATTCAGGATACGATGATTGCCGGCGCTGGATTATGTCATGAAAAAGCCGTCAGCATTCTTGTACATGAGGGTCCGGATAGGATATATGACCTTATTGAACTGGGAACTAATTTTACTAAAAAAGATGGGAAACTTGATCTTGCCAAAGAGGGAGGTCATTCAATGCCAAGGATTGTTCATGCAAGAGATTTTACTGGACAGGAAATAGAAAGAGCGTTAATCGAAAGCGTTAATTCTCAACCCAATATTAAAGTTATTGAGAACACATTAGCTATTGATCTCCTAACTGAACATAATACGAAAATTTCTAAAGAAGATACATTAAATAATAGGAATTGCTGGGGTGCCTATGTTCTGCTTTGTAATGAAAATAAGGTCGAAAAAATTACTTCTAAGGCAACTGTACTGGCAACAGGTGGTTTAGGACAGGTCTATTTGCATACTACCAATCCTGCAATCGCAACCGGAGATGGTTTCGCTATGGCATATAGGTCCGGAGCATTGTTGGGAAATATGGAATTCATTCAGTTCCATCCTACGAGTTTATATACTACAGAAAAAGAAAGGGACTTCCATGCTCCTGCTTTCTTAATATCAGAAGCTGTTAGAGGCTTCGGCGGTATTTTAAGGACGCAGGATGGCAGGGAATTTATGGATAAATATGATCCTCGTAAAGAACTCGCTCCAAGAGATATAGTAGCAAGAGCAATCGATAGTGAATTAAAAAGAAGAGGGGATGAATTCGTTTATTTAGATATTACTCATCGGAATAAAGAAGAAATAATAGATCACTTTCCGAATATATTTAATAATTGTCTTAAATATGGTATTGATATCTCAAAGGATTATATCCCGGTTGTTCCCGCAGCTCATTATGCATGTGGTGGTATTGTAGTAGATGAAAACGCAAAAGCATCTTTAAAGGGCTTATACGCTTGTGGTGAAGTAACTATGACAGGCGTTCATGGCGCAAATAGACTTGCAAGTAATTCTCTTCTTGAAGCTGTTGTTTTCGGTTACCATGCTGCTTTAAATATTAAGGAGTTTATTACTAATTACAGGTCAGAAATTCCTGAAATTCCGGATTGGGATGATTCGGGAACTTTATCTCCTGATGAAAAGGTTTTAATAACACATAGCACCAAAGAAGTGAAACAAATAATGTGGGATTATGTAGGAATTGTTAGATCAAATCTAAGACTGGAACGTGCAGCAATCAGAATCCACAATATATTTATGGAAACAGAAAATTTATATAAAAAAACCAAAATATTTGAAGATATACTTGAACTTAGAAACCTAGTCGCTTGTGCACATATGATTATTAAATCTGCCCAGGTTCGAAAAGAAAGTAGAGGACTGCATTTTACACTGGACTATCCTGCCGTTGATAATGTTTCTAAACCGAAGGATACCATTATTCGAAACAATCATCTTTAATATGGCGCTATTACTCTAAACACTCTAATGACAATTTAAGTTTATAAACTCCACTATTGCACCATATCTTATCCCCTTAGTGCTAACTATTACTTGAGTAAGGTTTAGTAGCTGCATGAGTTTATTTAATATAATTGTTCCCGCAAGAAGAACATCCTCTCTGCCATAAACAACTTTTGTATATTTCTCCCTGATCTGTTTTGATGAAATATGCGATAATTCTTCTTTCAGTCTCAATACATCATCCCGCTTTAATATAGAGCCCTCAACCTCATCTTCGTAATATTCTTTAATACCTTTTTGAATACACGCTAAAGTTGTTGGTGTTCCAGCTATTGCTATGGCTCTTTCTATTAGTATTTCATCTATATTTGCAAATATGGAGGAAAGGAATTCTTCATACATCCTAATCTCGATGAGAAGGGGAGGGTCATGTTTGAAAAACTTTTCCGTTCCTGTTACTACCCCCGTCTCAAAACTGTTTATGTATGTTATATTGTTGCTTTTCCCGGAAATAATTTCAGTACTGCTTCCCCCAATATCCATTATTAGATTATTTTTGTCATCATCTTGATAATCAGAAACTGCTCCCAGGAAACTGTATTCAGCCTCCTTTCTACCCGTGGCAATATTAATTTTAATTCCTAATTTATCCATAGCTAGTTTAATTATATCTGTAGCATTTAATGCGATACGAAATGCATTAGTCCCGGTAGCAATTGTAACTTCACACTTATATGAGCTTATTAAATTATTAAACTCTCTTAATATCTCGATGAGCTCTGTTATCTTTCCGTTACTTATCGTTTTAGTACTTTCGATCCCCTTGCCAATTCTCGGCACTCTATATTCATTTCTTATGCTATAGATTTTATTCTGTCTGATTTCAGCAATTAATAGAATAACTGTATTAGTACCTATATCAATTGAAGCAATTTTCATAATAATTCTTTATTTTAGCTGCTATATTAAAATAAACATATGAATAACTTAAATAAAACTTCTAAATTATTTGCATATCTGTCTTTAATTACCTGCTCGCTCTGGGTGGGAGCCTATTTGTCCAGATTATTTTTGAGCTATCAATTGTTTGTAGCACAGGATCTTTCTTTAAAACCTTATATTACAACGGCCAATATTACCGGTATATTAACAACTTTACTTCCCGCTGTCACCTCTACATTTGTTTTATACATATGTTTTATCATTTCATTTTTATTATTTATTATTGTTTCTCACATCAAACTTCGGAATAACGGCTGGTTGTTTATCATCTCTGTTATAATACTGATTACTCTTCCATTCGAAATTTATTTGATGACACTTGATTATTCGATAATTACCCAATTAAATTATGGCACGTTTGCAGCTTCTGACATTATCAATTTGTTTGTTAGAAGGATCAAAGTTTTAGGCAGTTTTCCATTAATAGAAATTTTTTGTTACCTGTCATTTTATTATTTCATATTATTCCGTCCTCTGACAAAAAATGAAAATTAAAGAAAAAGAATTTGAAGAGTTTATACAGGAACTAAAAGCTTTAGCAGTTCAGTTGGGCGCGGAAGTACGATTTGAGAAAGGTGATTTTAAGGGGGGATATTGCTTACTAAAGGAAAGTAAAATTATAGTTATCAATAAGATGGCTAACCTTCAACGTAAAGCAATGATACTTTCAATGGCTTTGAAAGAATTAGGTATAGATGAAATATTTCTGACTCCTAGGTTAAGAGAACTAATTAATGAAATGTCGTCGGAGTTTTCAAAATGAAAATACTTGTTATAAACGGTCCTAATTTAAATATGCTCGGAATGAGGGAACAGTCCAATTATGGATCTTTAACATTATCAGAAATTATAAATGCAATTAGAACTGAATTTAAAGAGATCAACTTTGAGTTCTATCAATCAAATATAGAGGGCGAAATAGTTGGTAAAATTCAGAATGCACAAAAAGAATTCGATGCTTTAATAATAAACCCGGGAGGATATTCACATACCTCCGTAGCAATTAAAGATGCGCTTGAAATATGTAAGATTATAAAGATTGAAGTTCATTTGTCCCATTTAGTCAAAAGGGAAGATTATAGGCAAATTCTATTAACCGCTGGGAGTTGCGATGGTTATATCGCAGGATTTAAGGAAAAAGGTTATTTAGCTGCAGTTTATTTAGTTCAAAAACTTAATAATCGTAAATAATTGTGAATAACAACTAAAAATTATTTATGTTCTGATTCTCCTGCATCTTGCTATTATTAAAGGAATTATTTATTTTCATTAAAGTATAATATGAGTTATTATGAAAGATCTTTCTATTAAAAAGCTCTATTACTCAATTAGTGAAGTAAGTAAGATTACTGATATGGAGCAATATGTACTTCGATATTGGGAATCTGAATTTGAACAGCTTAACCCTCAGAAAAATCGGGCTGGCAACCGAATATATACAAATAAGGATATACAGATTATTCTTAACATAAAAAGTCTTTTAAGGGAAAAAAAGTATACTATCGAGGGAGCAAAAAAAATATTAGTAAATTTCAAACAGGATCCTGATATTGTAAAATCTGAATCAGAGTCTTCAATTGAAAATGAGAATATAGTTACTACACAAGGTGATAATAAAAAGGAAAAACCTTCGGTAAGGAAGGATCTTAAAGAAATGAAATTGTTTCTAGAATATTTATTATCGAAAATATAAAACTAACGGAACGTGGCGCAGCCCGGTAGCGTACCTGAATGGGGTTCAGGGGGTCGCGGGTTCAAATCCCGCCGTTCCGACTAATCTTCGAACTTTTCTACTCCCTCTTTCTTAGTAATTTTATATTTATTTCACTCTTCATGTACTTAGATTGTACATAGATTGTACTTAGATGATGCCTTTTATATGCCGTTTGCATACCATGGTTATACAATAACTTGTTATTATTTTTCTGTTTTGATGAATTATTATTGATCCCTGATTTGCAGGTCCTGTTTCTATCCACTGTCTGCTTTCTCGGAAAACAGTGTCTATTTAACGTTCCACCCTCTACTCTCTATAATTCTACTTTTCCGTTTTTTGCCATGGAGCCACTAAGTGGCAAGTAATTAACTTTTGGAGTTATATAATATTAAGGGTCATTTTTTTTAAGGAGTAACCCGATGAATAAAATTAATCTGATTAAACGGAATATTTTTTCTTATAAAAATTGCCATATTTCTAAAATAAGTTATCAATTTTAATAAAATCATGAATTATTGTCTGGTATAATATTTCAAAATAACAAGATTAAAATAATTTGAATTTTCTTAATAAAAGCTATTAATTAAGTTAAAAAATCAGTAAATTAATACTATAAAAAAATACAGCTGTCAAATGAAAACACATATCACAATTATTTTATTATTGTTCTTTGTAGTAAACTTTGCTTATGGTCAAAAGACAATAAACAGCAAAAGATCGGTTAACACTAATAGTCTTCAAAAAGTAAATTCGATTAGTGGGAACAATAGAACAATTATTCCATTAAACCCTCAGAAGAATGATAACATTTCGACATTAAATCTTACAGTTTTGATACAAGGGTTTTATAATGGTAGCTCAATGGTTTCCGTAAACCCTATTGTGGTAACTGTAGAATTGCACGATGCCACAACCTACGAAGGGATGGAATCTCAAATCGGTACCTTAACAAGTTCTGGGATTGGCTCTTTTACATTTAACTCTGTTGTTGATGGGGTGCCTTATTACATCGTTATTAAATCGCCTAATACAGTTGAAACCTGGAGTACAACACCAGTATCATTTATTTCTGGCGTGCTAAATTATGATTTTACAACTTCAGCTGCTCAAGCCTATGGAAACAATCTGAAATTAGTTGGTTCTAAATATTGCATTATT
>JARLHD010000453.1 GCA_031292435.1 Ignavibacteriaceae bacterium | reverse complement strand
CAATTTCCGAGAATTCGCCAATACCGGTATTAACGCCATACATAATTTCTTTAGCCAGAATTTTTTCCTCAAGCATGCGCCGGCATACTTTAATTCTTTCAAGGGCATCGGGGTGAAGTTCAACTTTTTCATTATGGCGTGCAATCTGAACCAATTTATCTACAGTGAGTCCTGAACCGGTGAATGAGTAAGACATCGAAGCTCCAACATTAAATATTTAATAAAATAAACTATGTAAAATTAGGTTAAATATGGAAAACATAGAAGCTAAAAAGAGCATCCAAATATTAAGACCTGATGAAATGTGGCATATCGGTAGGTATTTGGAAAGTTAATTCAACAAGACCTTTTAACTCGCCATTTTCATACCATGGGAACTGACCGATTAACTTCTTTATTCCATTCTTCTCGATTGTATAGATATTAGATTTATCTTCTTTGATCAGTTCGTTTATCTTATTAACGGAATTTTGAGTATGGCAGCCATATAAATTCTTTCCTATTAATTCATACCCGCCATCTTTGGCAAAAGAATCAGCGGATTTCTTATTCATTTCAAGGATAGTTCCATTTTTATCACATACTGTAATTGCAACGGGTAATTCATCTTTCCAATTTACTTGCATTTGAACTCCATATACTTTAATAAAAGATTTTAAGACAGGTGTTAAAATATGACAAATAATAATATCACGATAATAAATATTTATTGTTAGTAAGACAGGGAGCAGGGAAAAAATAATAAGACTTTCTTAGATTTACACTTAAAAAAAGGTTAGCTGATGCAGACGATAATATTACTTACAATATCAAATGTATTTATGACAATTGCGTGGTATGGGCACCTGAAATACAGAAGTGCGCCTTTGTGGCTGGTAATTTTGATAAGCTGGGGGATAGCATTTTTTGAATATTGTTTCCAGGTACCGGCAAACCGGTATGGATACGGACAATTTAATGCAGCGCAGTTAAAGACAATACAGGAAGTAATAACGCTAATAGTATTCTGTGTCTTTTCGATACTTTATTTGAAGGAAGATTTTAAGTGGAACTATGCGGTAGGGTTCATATTAATAATAGCGGCGGTCTTTTTTATCTTTAAGAAATGGTAAATAATATAGGAATTCTCTTTTGCAGGGAAGGGAGTTATTCTTATATTTGTACCTCAAAAACAAACCAAAAGCATTTGTTTTGCAAGAAGCAGAAGAACAAATGGAGAGATGGCAGAGTGGTTGAATGCGGCGGTCTTGAAAACCGTTAAGGATGCAAGTCCTTCTGGGGTTCGAATCCCTATCTCTCCGCAAAAGAGAATAAAACCTCAAATTTCGCTTAAAAACGACTATTTG
>JARLHD010000060.1 GCA_031292435.1 Ignavibacteriaceae bacterium | reverse complement strand
TTACCAGAGGATGGACTGAGCTATTATTCCCAATCCATCCCTGAGTAATTTTCAATTAGTGACTAATCACAAAGAGGTAAGCACCTATAACGGGTCCACGCGGGCGACGACCATATGAATTCTTAGGTGCATCAGCAGGAGGCGGACCATATTGCGGCTGGAACAGATATGCCACGTGATTAACCGGATCGACTGCAATTGTTTTAGCTCCAGACATTGTAGTAACTTTTGCTACAACAGAATATTTATCCGGTGAATCCTGATGAACAATAGTTACACTGCTATCACGTCCAGCAGGAATATAAATTAATTTTTCTGACTGGTCCCATCCAAGTGCATCAACACCCTCACCATTTTGGATTGTAGCTACAATTTTACCAGTCATAGCGTCCAAAACTGCTGAAGTTTTGCTACAACCAGTAAAAATCCGGTTATTAACTCTGTCATAAGCGATACCGGTTGGACCATCGCAAGGATCAAGCGGCCATGATGCGAGCACTTTCATTTGTTTAGAGTCAATTACCTGTATTGTATTTTTGCTTTCGTTATTTACAAAGATCTTTCCTTTTCCATCAGTGGCAGCGCCTTCAGGTGAATTATCTTCGAGTTGAGCCTCGCCTGTTATTGCACCATTATTAGGGTCAATAGCTGTTGCAGTGCCGGGTTTGCTATGGTTGGTAAGAATGATCCGATCAGAGAAGTCATCATACATAATCCCATCAAGTCCACCAGAAGGGACCTTAATTTGTTTAATAACTTTCAGTGTTTTAAGATCGAACATGGTGACGGTAGAATCGCCCCGATTTGTTGTAAAGCCATGGTTGTATTTTGCTGCGAGCGCGATACCATGAGTGCCAGGTGTACCGGGAATATCGCCAATTACCGTCCCCTTATTTCCATCGAGTACCATTACATGGGAGCCACGCGAGACGAATACCCTACCTGTACCGGCTTCAGCAGTAAGATAATCAGTTCCACCATCCCCCCCTATGCTGTATTTCCTTACTTTGAAATCCTGAGCATTAAGGCTGCCTATGAAGATGAGTCCAATCATCATGGGAAAAACGAATGCAAATATTTTCTTCATATTATTTTCCTTTTTTTAGAACATAAAGATACAAAAAACATTGCGACATTTATATATTCTGAGAGCTTTCATAAATCACAATTTAAATCATACAAAAAGGGAGGTACGCTAGAATTATTAGTTGGAAGCAGGGATCGTTCTGAAGGGACAAATGTTTTGTGAAATATGATTCGGCAGTAAGCAAATCTGATAAAAGAAAGGCTGCCCCAAACGGGGCAGCCTTTTTACTTATCTATCTATTTAACCTATTTGAGTAAGGTTAATTTCTTTACAGAAGTGAAACTACCAGCAGTCAATTTATAAATATAAATTCCACTTGCTAAATGAATAGCATTGAAATTGAAATTATATAAACCGGCAACCTGTTGTTCATTAACTAATGTTGCAACTTCTTTACCTAAAATATTATATACTTTAAGAGTAACGAAACTATTTTGGGGGATCTGATAACTGATAATTGTGGATGGATTAAACGGATTAGGGTAATTCTGATTTAATGCAAATCCTTTTATAACAGTTGATTGACCAGTAACTCCCGTAGTGCTCAATGGAGTTAAGCTAATATCAACATTTAATGCGCTGCTATTAAGATAATCCACACTTAAACTATTCTGAGCATCCTGGAAGCTTGCTAGAGAAGAAACCATTGTATAACTGCCAAGATCAATATTTGAAATCATGTATGATCCATCAAGATCAGTCAAACAATAATCTATAAAACCACCATTGGCATCTAAAAGATAATTTAAGGTACCAGGAAGTGTTGATCCATCATTCCCTTTAACAATACCGAAGGCAAATCCACCGCCAGTTTGTTTTACATGAACTTTAAGGAAGAAATTGATTCCGGTAACAAGACTAGAATCGGTAACGACAACAGAATCAGCATTTCGCCAATTGAGAGTAGTTGTGCCATCATATCTAAAGAAAGAAGGTACATAACCCTGTCCTTCTGCCAGAAGGATATATTGACCAGGTTCAAGATTTGCAAATGAATAGGCTCCTGTAAGAGTATCAACCCGGACTCTAAGTTTAAATCCAAACTTATCTTTAATACCTGCACCTTTTCTGAAAGCATAAACAGATCCCTGGACGATCGTTGTACCTGAAGAATCTTTTACAGTACCGCTAATTCCATTGTTATACACAGGTTTAGCAACAAGAGTTAGGTTTATACCAGTAACATCACCAGTAACGCCAATCCTATCAGCTGATTTAAAATCAGATTTACCATTATAATACTGAGCCAGGAATGCACGGCTAACCGGTTTAGCATATATTACGAGAGTATCACCAGGTTTAATTCCTTTGAACTGATAATTGCCCATAGAATCTGTTCTTACAAAATAAGACATATTCCAGCATGAAGGATTATGCTGTTTGTTAGTGATAAAAGCTGTTAATTCTGCTTTTTGAGGAGCGCCTGAACCATCTTTCACCCATCCCGAGACTATATAGGTAACAGGAGGAACGATTTTGGCCAGACCAATACTAAATACTAACGAATCACCATCATTTACAGTTACTTTTGTAGCATTCCTGATATCTTTTACATTATCATAAAATTCACTAAAATAACCTTTTGCTGATGAATAGATAAAATAATCGCCTGCCCTTAAACGGGCGCTAAAATTACCAAGGCTATCAGTAAATACAGGCTGATGAAAATTAAGGCAATCAACTGAAGGGTGCGCCATAGTGGGGATAAAAGCTATTTGTCCATGGTTTATAGGAATATTAGTTGAATCTTCAAATAAATTTCCGCTTATTTTACCGGTTCCTGGAGGAGGCGGAGGTGCTGGTAAACCAATTTCCACCATATTAGATGGATCGCTTTCAACTTTGTTTACAACAGCAGTAACGTAATATGAAAATTTTAAACCCGGCATTAAATTAACTTTATCGATAAAAGATCTATGAAATGATTGACCGATTTTCATAAAAGGAGTGGTATCAGTTAAAGCTCCCATTCTTTTGTAAATATTAAATTCAACCATTGTTGAAGTTGAGGTTGTATCCTGATTATAATCCCAAGTCAGAACAACTCCACCGAGATCGATAGGAGTTACACCCAAAATCGCTGCTTTTAAGTTAGTCGGCGGAGCAACAGTTTGTGCCATACCTACAAAACTTAAGAGTAACATAATCATAAGTAGTTTTGTCATGCGCATTTTCGAACCTTTTATTTATTATTATAAAATATATTTGTAATCAATTAGCTAAAAATATGCCAAAAAAGTAAGTAAAGAATTACTAATAAACAATGAGATGTGACAAGATTTAGTGCGAAGATTATTCGCACTACTAATATTCTGCGTAGAGGTCATTGTAAGATATTTTGGGAAAGCAATAGTGGAATTGAGATCAAACGAAATCAAAATGATTCATCCTTGATTCAAACTTCAGATCGTCGGAAATTTCCATTGCCGTAGTCGGGCATTCTTCGACACATAACATACACCTATTGCAAGAATCAGGATTTGCCATATATGGAAAAGTCATCATCCGACAGATTAGATAACTTTTGTTGTAAAATCCTTCAATAGTATCTCCTTTATGAATTCTCATGTTAATGGCACCGGGGAGGCAAACATCCATACAAATTCCGCAGGATATACAATCTTTAACAATTAATTTAATCTTCATTATTTATTCTTCGATATCTTCATACGTTTTACTGATAAGATAATTGCAACTATAAAAGTAAGGATCAACATTCCAAAAGTAATATAGAAGACAACTGTTGCAAGCCAGGGGTTTCTATTTGACCGAAGAGAATCCATGAACATCCAAAAAGACTGTGAGGATACTGAATATTCATCCCCGGGTGATTCCATTACAAACGCATATCCAATTAAATTTAATAATGCACCTGCAGTAATCAAGTAATTATTGAAAATTGATAACTTATTTACATCCTCAGTATTTCCAAATACTTTGATAAGAAGTGCAATAATGAGTAATACCATTCCAAACGGAACAAAAGGAAGGGCAATTTT
>JARLHD010000452.1 GCA_031292435.1 Ignavibacteriaceae bacterium | reverse complement strand
TTTAGAACTATAATTTAGTTCAACTTCATGTGTCCATGAATCAGGGCGATTTATTTCTGTAGCCCCACATTTAGGACAGTAATTTCTTGGTTTCTTGTGAATATAATCTTCAACACAATCACAATCCCAGAATTCGGGATTGAAAAGTGGTTTCGATGAATATGTTTGTTCCATAAAGTAATGTAAAGGCATCGATAAGGAAAAGTAAGGTAAATAAAACTACATAGTGTGATGGTGTCTATTCTTTGCGCCTATTTTCGAAATAGTTTTTATATTTTTCAAGGGTAATCCAAGAGATCACTTCCCCGATAAGTTCAAGTGGAAGATCCTCCAGCTTTTTGAAACGGACACATCCTTTACCTACATCAAGCTTTTTACCAGTTGCCTTATAGGCTGACTCAAATTTTGCTCTGAAGTCCCCATCCAGATATATCCCCATAAGATGAACTGCCATGTAATTTTTTTGTGATGTTAAGCCTGCATACATTAACGGTTGTTTATTATAAGTATATGGATAAACACTAAGAGGGACCTGGTATGAGAGCATCCCATAATTCATTGCCTCCTCAAAACCTGTTGGTAGATTTTTAAGTATGACTTTCCTGACAGCCGTAATTGCTTTTTTTCTATCTTCAGGTAAACTTTTTAGATAACCAGCCACTGTATTTTCTTCTGATCGCATATAATTATAATCTGAATCTGTTTATATCATTTTATACCAAACTAATTCCAACAGACTTGGTTATTTGTGACGAGGATTAAATTAGAATTATTAGATATATCTTCCAATGCTGATATGGTATAAGGTGAACTTGTATTTATATAGAGAACACTTGATAATAAATCCAATTATGAGAATTTTTGATATTAAAAGAAAATAAATTCAGGTATATTTGATAAAACTGATATACAACTATAGTTCCGGGAGCATTTTTATGTTAAACATCTTTCATTATATGTCGTTTTATTTTCTTCTACTTGTAACCATTTCACCACCCTTCTTAACAGCACAAACGAAAAATTATATAGCAATAATCCCAACGTTTCACCACAGGCAGGAAGTACCTGGTACAAAAAGTTCAATAGAGCTCAATAAACTGAAATTTGTAATTTTTGTATATGAAAATGCTGTAGTTGTTTATTCAGAATGTGACTTCTTAAATAAAAGTGAAAATACTATAGAGCAAGAATTTGCGCTTCCGTCAAAAGGGCATAATTCAACCGGGAATAATCCTGAAGGCAGAGTTTCAAGCGGAATCCGCAGTACTCAACTTTGGGTTGAGGGTGAAAGAGTGAACCCACAAATAATTAAAGACGGTGATGAAGAATGGTATACAATACACGCCAGCCTTAAGCCACACGAAAGTCGTAAAGTTAAAGCATTATTCTGGGCAGCGACTTCATTGGCAGATATAGACGATCATTCCGTATTAGATTCAACAGTGATAACAAATGGGAAACGGGGTTTTCTAATCGATATAGCTCATGCAGAAGTATGGAAGAACACTATCCAATCAATAAATATAACTGTCCTATTAAAAGACGGAATTTTTCCATCCTGGGATACATTCAGTGCAGGACCTCCTATATATAATTTTAAGGATTCAACATTAACCTGGTCAATGAAATTTATTAGACCTTCCAAGGATGATAATGTTCTAGTCAGATATGAATCCGAGAATAATGCTAATACAACAACAAACACGATAGAAAAATTATCGACATTCATAGTCAAAGAGGTCTATGATAAATTACAATATTACGTAAGCCAGATGGAAGAATTATAAATTAAAAACAATGCTCCGATTAAAAATAGTGGAAATGGGACAAGGAAGAATTAAAGTATATTTATTAATGAGGATAGCCGGGGGAATTAACTTGTGAGTAGCAAAGAAGGAATGAGGGCTTTAGGATTTGAGTCTATCGAGGCGGAGATGGTAGTTGTGGAGGTAATGGGATTTGAGGGGAATGTGCAATATACTGCACATATTATAGTTCAGGAACAGAAATGGAATCAGGATGCATGTATTGTGCAATAGATTGCATATTTGAATTTGGGATGGAGTATTAAATTAACAAGTTCTTTTTGTGGACAGTTCCTGGGATTAACGGTGATTACGGTTTGAGCTTTATGAAGACCATAGATTAGTTTGGAATATTTTTCATCCGCATGGTTTCTGCAATTCTGACGTCTCATTACTTAGAACTAATAAAATTGCTGAATACGTGCCTTTTAAATATTCATGTCACTGATAAATTATATGATTCTAAAAACAATACCGGTTTGTCTTCTGCTAATTCAATATTATGCCATTTGCCCAATCTATGGTAAAATAGATTATGAATGATATGAATAAAACTAAAGAAGAACTCTTGTTGGAATTGAATAAGCTAAAGCAAGAGAACGCAACCCTGAATGCCATGTATAAGAAAGATATCTCAGAATACCAAAATACAATGGGAAAGCTTAATTATGAAAAATACCTGATGAATACCCTTATAAACAATATTCCTGTCCATATATATATTAAAGATTGTGAAAGCCGGTTTATCATGGTCGATAAGGGTAGTGCCCATTCATTCGGACTAAATGATCCTGAGCAAGCGGTTGGCAAAACTGACTTTGACTTTTTTTCATATGAACATGCTCAACAGGCATTTGAGGACGAACAGGTAATAATTCGGACAGGAGCGCCAATTAAAAAGGAAGAAAAGGAAACGTGGACAGATCGTCCCAATACATGGGTTTCAACATCCAAGTTTCCCCTATATGACAAAGACGAAAAATTAATCGGAACCTTCGGGATCTCAATGGACATCACCGAACTTAAGCAGAAAGAAGAAAAAATTATAACAACAAATAAGGAGCTTGAAAAATTAAATTCAGAAAAAGATAAATTATTTTCTATCATTGCGCATGATTTGAGGAGTCCATTCCATGGTTTGCTAGGTTTAACAGAAGTTATGGTAAAGGATAGTCATGATATGTCATCAGAGGAAATCACAAATTATAGCAACTCGTTATATGAATTGGTAGTTAATCTTTATTCGTTGTTGGAAAATTTATTAGAATGGTCGCAATTCCAGAAGGGTTCACTCGCCTTTATGCCAAAAGCGCTAAATTTGTCCGATATTTTTTCGCAAAGTATAGATTCAACAAAACAAAGAGCAATACAAAAGGGAATTATTATCCTCAATGAAATCCCTGAGACTCTGAAAATTTATGCAGATGAGAAAATGGTTAATTCCGTTTTACGAAACCTTTTATCTAATTCTGTAAAGTTTACAAGAAAGTATGGAATAGTTGTTGGGAAAGCCAGAGAAATAAAGGAAGGGATGGTGGAAATATATATAACCGATACCGGTGTTGGAATTCCCGAGAATACAATGGCGAAGTTATTCAAGTTAGGGGAAAAAGTAGGGAGTAAGGGAACTGATAACGAGCTAAGTACAGGATTGGGTCTAGTTCTATGTAAGGAGTTTGTTGAAAAACACGGAGGAAGAATTTGGGTAGAAAGCAAGGAGAATAATGGCAGTACCTTTTACTTTACACTGCATAACTATTCGTAAAACCCGAGCCAAGAGAAAAACGGATCCTTTGAGTAATTATTTTCGAATCTAAGCTTAGCTATCTTTAAATAAAGTGACCTTAACTCTCTCTCCTCAACCCTCGCATTAAGTTGATTAATGTGAGGTTTTATATTTGATTAGTGATCTGATTGTGAGTTCAAGGGAATATCTATATTTACAAGCATATTCGGTGGTGGCATTGATTGATTAGACATTTTTTTTTATTACTGATTCCAATATGTGTTTTCTTTTCAGGAATCATATCGGCACAAGATACTTCCAAAAGTCTGGCATTTAAGAGTAACAAACCGGGGAGAAATTATATCACCTTCTATCAGCCTGATCTATCCTACAAACTTTGGGAGCATTTTGAACTTACTAAAGAGGCACGGTCTGGAAATGCAAAAGCACAGCATGAATTAGGAATTAGATATCTAACTGGAAAAGATATGCCGGCGGATACGGTTAATGGGGCATACTGGATTAAGAAAGCAGCAGACCAGAAGTTGACTGCTGCACAATATAATTACGGAATATTGTTAATTAACGGATGGGGTACTGAATGGAATCCATTTGAAGCATTCAAATTATTTTATTATGCCGCAATGGACGAAATGCCACAGGCAGAGTTTGTGTTGGGATTACTCTATACAGATAACCTGATAATTAAGCGTGATATGACAGAAGCATATAAGTGGTTTCTTAAATCAGCTAATCAAAATTATTTACCCGCAAAAGAAACAATAACGAAGTTTACGAAATATGCTCCTGCTACAAATGACACAGTTCCAAAACTTGTTAATAACTCCCCAAACCATTTATCATTGGGGAAGAATGAGCAAGACAGCAATAATGATAAGTCATTCCAGTCATCGTCAGGTTTGGTATATATTGATTTTGATATGATTTCTGATTCAATACAAACAATAAAAGAGGAGGACTTAATTGAAGACATAAAGAATTCGCCTAATAAAGATTTAGAAAATTCGATAAAGACAGATAAAGACAACATTTCATTAATAGATACCACATGTATGTATGTAATTTTTGAGGCAGCAGATTATGGTTGTCCTGAAGCATTAAATATATTAGGGTATTATATACAGAACGGGATCCATTTTATAAAGGATCCGATAGGAGCGGCAGAATTCTATTTGCGATCATCGAAGAATGATTCAAGGAAGGGATCGATACTGTTGTATGACTTGATAAAGGAGAAGAATTTCTTCACTATACTTAAAATAGAAGTCGATAAGAAAAACCCAACTGCTATGTATGTCTGGTCCGGACTACAATCAATTGGTTTTGACAACCAGATAACGGATAAGGATGCATTTAACCTGTTACAAAAGTCAGCAAAAATGATGAATCTATATTCAATAATAGAACTGGGGCAGGCTTATTTCAAGGGCAAATATATGAAGCGAGATAAAGCCAGGGGTGTGGAGATATGGAAACTGGCAATCGATAAGGGGAATAAGGAAGCGAGAATCAGAATGGAAATAGCCAATCTATATGGCGAGATTGAAATTAAAGAAATAAATGACTCGTTTACCTTCCTTAAGGGAGCTGAGGAGAAGGGTTCATTACTTGCCGAACTTTCAATAGCAGATTGTTATGAAAAAGGAATTATCGTTCCAGAGGAAAGGGCTAAAGCCGTACAATACTTCCGTTCTGCGGCAGTCCGGGGCAGCGTATTTGCTTACAATGAGTTGAAAAAATTATATGATGAACTACGTCCAAAGGATTTTGAAGCTGATCTTAGGAAGTAATAGCTTCAGATATTTCAAGCACAAGTTTTCATTCATAATATCGTCTAACTATATAGTATTAAGATAATCGATTTAAACTCAAGAATTTGTAAAATATAAAAAGCGATAAAAATCTATTTATGAAATTCCTTCTATTGTTCCTTGTTATCCTTACCCAGACAATATTTTCCCAAAATATTCATGTCTCTGGTAAAGTATCAGATTCGAAAAGCAATGCTTACATAGCATCCGCTAACGTTATTTTATGTCATTTACCTGACTCAACAATAAAAGGAACAACCTCAGATAGAAAAGGTGCCTTTTACTTTTCAGATATTAAATCCGGTAATTATTCTCTGAGTGTAAAGTTTATCGGGTACCAAAGCTATAACCAGCCGGTAACAGTTTTCAATAAATCAATCGATGTAGGTGTTATTAAATTAATTCCGGGGCAGATTGAGTTGGATGAAGTATTGATAATTGATAAAGTTCCTGTCGCAATCCAAAGTGGCGATACAACAATCTATAATGCCGATGCCTTTAAAGTGAATAAGGATGCAGTTGCTCAGGATCTCCTTCTTAAAATTCCCGGCGTTACAGGTTCAGGATGGCAAAGTAAAAGCCCAAGGTGAGGAAGTTAAAAGGGTTTATGTTGATGGTAAAACTTTCTTCGGCGACGATCCCGATATGGCTCTGAAAAATATACCCGCCGATATTATTCAGAAAGTCCAGGTCTTCGATCAGCAAAGTGATCAGTCACAGTTCTCCGGTTTTAATGACGGAACAACATCCAAAGCAATAAATCTTATAACCCGCTTCAACATTTCAAAAGGTGCTTTTGGTAAAATGCAGGCAGGTTATGGATCGGATAAAAGATATAACGCAGGCGGTGAAGTAAATTTGTTCGATGAAAATCAAAGAATCAGTTTAATTGGACAGGCAAATAATACTAATGAACAGAATTTCTCAAGCATCGATATGCTTGGCGTTATGGGCTCTCAGGAACCGGGTGGTATTCCCGGGGCCGGGGGAATGAACAATCCTGGCTCACCTAATAATCCTTCGGGCAATCTTATCAATTCCGCAAATGGCAGCACGGTTGTAAAAGCCATGGGCATTAATTATAACAAAAGCTTCACCGGAAATTCGGAAATTAACGGGAGTTATTTCTATAATAAAACTGATAATAATTTAATCGGTTTGCTTAACAGAAATTATTTCCTTTCTTCCCCCAACGGACAAAATTATTCTGAGTATAATTCGTCTCAATCCGGAAATACAAACCATATAGTCGATCTCAGATTCGATTATCAGTTTGACTCACTTAATGAAATAAGATTCATCCCCAGTCTGTCTCTTCAGAAAAATATAACAAATACTTCAATTAATGCTTCCACCATGCAGTTGGAAAATCTGGTTAATTCAACAAAAAGTCTAACTTCGTCAGACCTAAATGGATTAAATAGCTCGTCACTATTTATGTATCGCCATAAATTTAATAATTCCGGAAGGTCCCTCTTTCTTGGCATAAACACATCCTACAACAGATCGGAAGGAAATCAAAAACAATTTTCTGAAAGTTCTTATTTCAATTCAATATTCCAAATAGATTCCATAAACCAACTAACTGATATCAATAATAATAGCCTTACAATCTCAGAAAACTTAATTTATTCCGAACCTCTTAATTCATACAATGCCTTAATGTTAAATGGCGGTCATTCGGCTGCGTATGAAACTAATGACAAAAAAACATTCTCCCTTGCCTCTTTGCAGTCCGTCTATTCGTTGTTAGATACTTCCCTCAGTAATGAGTATAATAAAAATTATATTACTAATTCCCTTGGACTGGGTTATAGATATCAAAGGAATAGAATATCTCTCAACGCTAACCTTACCTATAACCTTGCGTCTTTAACAAGTAAACAGGTATATCCTGAAAATTATCAGCTCGATCGGAAGTATAATTCTTTTCTCCCTTCTCTCATTTTCGGTTATAAT
>JARLHD010000451.1 GCA_031292435.1 Ignavibacteriaceae bacterium | reverse complement strand
TCTAACTGCATTGCACAAAAAAATATATTAAATGGTGTTTGTCCTCTTTGTGGAAGGAATAAATCAACTATTTCTAGTTTAGAAATAGGATATAGAAGGAAATTTTGGAATATATTATCTTATAATATTATCTATATTAAATATTCAGTTAATGCTCAACAGATTACTTCCAAAATAAATATCTGCACATCTTGTAAAAATAATTATCTTCTATTAAGCAGATTTAAGATACTTACAATATTTAAAATAAATCCAAGCATAAAGGTATTAAAAAGGAAATTAGGTTATCTAAGAGGTTTAAGATTTCCTTATGCCAAATGGCATGTTTCCTAAATATGAATTACAAATTGGCATTTATAATAAATGGGAATATCTGAAATAAAAAAAATCAGCATCCTAACAACAACTCCATTAGTATTTATAAAAGGAATGCTATCATGCCAGAAAACAAAACCAAACCTACAATAGAAAGTGTCATTGCTTTCCTGAACAAAATAAAAGATCAGCAATTAAGAGACGATTGCTTTCAAATTATGGAAATGATGGAAAAAGTTTCCAAATCAGATCCTGTCATGTGGGGAAGTGCTATCATCGGATTTGGTACCTATCACTATGTCTATGAAAGCGGACGTGAAGGAGATATCATGGTTATCGGTTTCTCCCCCCGAAAACAAAATATCAGTCTTTATCTAATGGGTGGACTTAAAAACATTGAAGATGACCTCCCTAAACTCGGAAAATACAAAACTGGTAAAGGCTGCCTCTATATTAAATCCCTTAAAGATGTGGATACTAAAGTTCTCAAAAAAATCTTTACCAAAGCTTATAAGTTAGCACTGCATAAAAAATGAAATGATCCTAAGAGCCACAAATAAACTAGCTAAAAAGCTGAACATAAAATCATTAAATAAAAATGATAATAAATGTTCTGCCTTTGAAGAATGGTATGGGAATTTATTTACTGTTGAAAGAAAACAGTATATTATCTTTACTAACGCTTATTCCTTATTCTCCGTAATCATGCCCGGCAAAGGAATAAACAGCCTAGAGAAATTTTCTGATATCACAAATTCATGTCTGTCTGAATTACTAAAGGATGTAAATTGCGATAATCTGATATCAAGACTTGTCATTAAACCCAATGAAATATTTGATGTCTACGCTACTAATAACCGCAGCGTCTTGAGTACAATGAACGAAATAGTTTTATATGCTCGTATGGATATGTTCGGGGACCATCCCCCGCTATTAGAAATATCTAAAATGATGAATAACCTTATATATGGTCCCATTGATTATGAAAGACCATTAAATGTCATTAAACAAATGGCATTAAGTTAACTCTCTTGCAAACCAATAATCATTTTGCCGAATATTGGAAGCAAGGAAAACAGCTATATGAAAAAGAAAATAATATATACAAATGAAAAAATAGGAAAGGTTGAAGTTGTAAAAGACTTTCTGCCTAATCCCGGAATCATACAAACCAAGCCTTTCATTGAATCAATTAAATTCCTCTCCATGGAAAACTGCCCTAATGTATCCCCAATGTGGGAATCTCTGCAGGCTGCCCTTAAAGAATTGCAATACAATAAGCCAATCGAAAAACTTGATATTAATACTCTCTCAGAAAAACATGATAAACGCGCTGGTTATGGTTCACCAACCATTCTTGTAAACGGCAAAGATCTATTCGATTCACCATTCCCCCAATCATTTAATCCCTCATGCCGTTATTATCCCATAGGACTTCCTAACGACAAAGAGATTGTCTCAAAATTAAAACTCATTATCGGGTAAAAAAGGAAACGGTTAAACTAATACAGAAAGAATTTATGAATAATGAAATAATACAAAACGAAAAAATAGTTTACGACTTAACAAATAACATAATATTATCCCATAATACAAAATTCAAAGAGAAGGGGATTGCCTTCCGCGTTGAATTAAATACTTTGCAGAATGATCCCTACGAAAGTAAAATTATAATCGATCTGATTTATGATGAAGAAATAGTAGATTTTATTGAATTCTCAGTTTATCAAAATGGTGAGCTTATTAAAGATGCTGAAACGTTTAAGTTGTGGTTCATTGAAACGCTAAACAGAACTTATCAGGATTTAACTCAATATGATTAGCACCTCTCTCTCTTAATTCGGCTGCAAATACCAGTCCTCGGCTGAGTTTTCTCTTATAACAATTATTATATCCTCCTTACGTATTCCCAGCTCGGAAAAAAGAGCTTCTGAAATACGTTTATACATTGCCTGTTTCTTTTCCGGAGTCCTGCCTGCTTTAATTGTACACTCTATAAAAATCATATCCTCAGAACGTTTAACATTTCTGAATTGATCCAGATAAATCATGTTATCTTTCTTCACTTCATGGATCTTATGAAATAGTACATCCTCTGGAAAAACTATTGTCTCCAGCATTGCAGAATGAATAGTTTCAGACAACGTTTTAATAAACTTTTTATCCTTGCCCTCTCTAAGGGTTATAGTTACAAATGGCATACAATCCTGTTATTATTTTACCATCTAATATAAAAATTATTACATTCAATTATCTCATGGAAGAACTAAAAGGGTTGCAGTGTTGATTTTCCAATGAATATCATTTCCAACCCCCAAAAATTCTGGGAAATTGCACAGGCTATTAAATTACCAACAGGGTTAAAGATACATTCAACTTTATCGCATTCAGAAGGTACTAAAGTAGTGTACCTTTCTTTCTATCCAACCATTAAGTAAGTTCTACTCGAACCCGGTATTAATAATTTGATTTCCTGTTGAATCTTCATTATTTAATGCTTAAGTTTGCTCTATGTCACAAATGCTGATCGGGATTTATGATTACAACAAAGCCGATTCGATGACTTCTTCTACAAAATCCCCTCCCTAATTATTCCTGTTAGTTCAAGCTATTTAATATTTCTGAATTAGTTCTTTTTCCTTAATATATATCGAGGTACAAATGAGAAAGATAATTACTTTTCTATTTCTTATCTCTGTTCCCCTCTGTTCACAGACGTATCTTAATGTCTACTTTAACGATGGCTCCCATCAGAATTCTTCACTTTCCACTTTGTCCAAAATTACTTTCAATGACACAGGTGACTCATTAAAGTATTACCTCTCTGATGTAATTATAACAGCCGGTATTCAAAATAATACTCAAAAACTTACATTTGAAGATATCGGTCAGGGAGGAACCTTGCCTGTTGAGCTTGTAAGTTTCTCTGCCATTGTAATTCAAAATAAAGTAACTCTTGTGTGGAACACTGCCACTGAAGTCAATAACTTTGGATTTGATATTGAAAGAATGTCATCTTCATCTGCCTGGAATAAAGTAGGCTTTGTAAATGGAAATGGCAGTAGCAACAGTAAACGGTCTTACTCTTTTGTCGATAGCCCTAAAGATGGATCAAAGTTTCATTACAGGTTGAAACAAATTGATAAGGACGGCAATTCAGTATACAGCAATGTAGTTGATGTTGTCATCGGTATCCCCGCAAACTTTGAGCTGAAACAAAACTATCCCAACCCGTTTAACCCGTCGACTAAAATTGCTTACAATTTACCCGCTGATGGTGTAGTCACCCTTAGGGTATATAATATTATGGGAAAGGAAGTTATTTCTCTTGTAAATGAAAATAAAAAAGCCGGAAGCTATGAGGTTACCTTGGATGGAAACCGGTTAACCAGCGGTGTCTATTTCTGTAAAATGACCGTTAAAAACTTTACAAGTTCTATAAAAATGTTATTCATAAAGTAATTGTTATTAAATAAGGAATGATTAAAATGAAGATTTTATTTCTATTATTTGTAGTGTTAACAATTAGTAATAATTTGTTTTCACAAAGTGTGGTGTTACATAAAAATGGAGGCTCCAAAGATACTGTTGCCGTTGCTGATGTTGATAGTATTACATTTTTACCCTTTATATGCGGATTAAGTAAAGTTAAATATGCCAACCAGATCTACAGAACAGTCCAGATCGGATCCCAGTGCTGGTTTAAAGACAACCTTAATGTTGGAGTTATGGCACCTCCTTCAAATGATGGGATAATAGATAAATATTGTTATAACAATGACCCCGCAAACTGTGCAATCTATGGTGGTTTATATTATTGGTATGAAGCAATGCAGTGGGTAACAACAGAAGGCGCAAAGGGAATTTGTCCCGTCGGATGGCATATGCCGACTGAAGCTGAGGCTGAGGCATTAGTAGCATTCGTAAATAATGATGGGAACGCTTTAAAACGGGAAGACCAGGGCACAGATGCAGGTCAGGGAACAAACACAAGCGGTTTCTCAGCTCTATTAGCAGGTGCTAAGGATTATAATGATGGATACTTTCAGGGATTAGGTACATGGGCTAGTTTTTATGTTGGAAAAATTGGCTCGTGTGGTTATAGTTGTGTTTACACTATCGGAATAATCAACAATACCAGCGTCATTACTACAGGCCAGGGAGCCATGCCAGACTGGGGTTTAAGCGTAAGGTGTATTAAAGATAATTAAATAATAGTTCATTAAGTTAAGTTTCATAATTATATAATAATTGCTCATTAATTTATTTGGTGAGCGATACTATATCTCTTAAGAAATCAAATTAATGTTTTATCCAATTGTGTTTATATGAAAAAATTACCATTCCTCCTATTAAGTTTGTTTTTATTTCAGTGCTCAGCCGGTAAATTATCAACTTCACATCAAACTTATAACCAGGACGATTACCTCTACTGGTCTGATACCCGAAAACTTTCCTGGGATGATTTCAAAGGTGTACCGCAGGGTTCATCAAATGACTATACTACTCAATTATTTATGTCAATTCCATCCTCAATAGATAAAACTCCCTTTACCGCACCTACCCTTACTTCAACTTGTATTTTTGATAAAAGGAAATCCTGGGTAAATAAAAATGTTGCGAACGATACGCTTCTTTTATATTGCCGGACAATCTTTGATATCCATGAAGTGTACGCCAGGAAACTTAGAAAAACATTTATGGAAACTAATTTTGGACTTAATGATTTCAAAGAAAAATACACAGACATGACTTCAAAGAATAATAATGATTTAATGAATCGTGTGGAAGAGTTCAGAAGGGAAAGTTTCTATGGTCAGAAAAGCAAAGTTGTATACCATTGGGCATCCCAAATCAAAAACGAACTGCAGGATCTAAATCAATATAAAAAGGATTATTAATGCACACATTTGAAGGAACTTATTTCAACAAATGTTCAATAATATGAATAATAATCAATTCGATAAAGCAGTAGATAATTCAAAGTCCGAACATTGCTTTTTATGCGATGTTCTCTTTAATAATATTACACTTCCGCCCCCGGATATACATGCTAATTTATCGGATGATAACCTTTATAAAGTCTTGCGCGATGAACTGATCGAAAGTCTTTCCCGCACTGCTAATGCAAGAAATTGGGCCTTGGTTCTATTAGGAGGATTCAGCGCTATCTGCTTAAATATTTATATGAGCGGCGCGATAAATATTGAACAAAAACAATTAGTCGTTATAATTGCCGTATTGGGAGGAATATTATTTACATTTCAATGGGCAAGGTTCGCTTCCAACGCGCATATGGATAATGCAGAAAAAGGTGTCCTGCTTTTGGCATTAGAGGTTTTTAACAATAAGCATCATTGGAATGAACATATCATTTGGGGGTTAAGACTCAAAGAAAGAGGTATTACAAAAAATAATTGGGAAGACTATAAAAAGAAAAAATTTGAATTCAGACTAAATACTTTATTATCTGATATATTTTATAACTTTTACTTTCTTATTAACACTGTATACCTGGCTATTTCTTTATATGTCTTAAATCTGTCAGCATCAAATTTAACAGTAATTATATTATTTATTATCTCAGCTTTATTCTGGTTGTTAACATTATTATTAATTGTAAGAAATAACCAGGATACATATTATTATCTGAAACAAGCTCACAAATTCTTACAAATGATGGTTACCAAGGATCCCATTCTTTTAGATAAAAGAGGCTTATACTCAATGTACGGAAGAAGTCATTATGAATTATAATTATACTTAATCCGGG
>JARLHD010000450.1 GCA_031292435.1 Ignavibacteriaceae bacterium | reverse complement strand
CCGTCAGAAAACATTTCAGTATGTATGCCAAGGTCTTTTTTGCTGCCTAAAAATCCAAGAACAGCATCGGGTATGGCGCCAATTCCTAACTGAAGTGTTGATCCGTCTTCTATAAGGTCCGATATATGTGATCCCATCTGTTGAAATACTTCAAATTCTTCGGGGGTTACACTTTCACCGTGTGTTCTCATCTCTTTTAAAGTTACATCAGCTTCAATACATTTATCAATTTTATCAATATGAATAAATGAGTTGCCAAGCGTCCTGGGCATTTGGGGGTTTATCTGCGCTATTATCATTTTGGCATTATCTGCTGCTGCCTTTGTACATTCCACTCCTATTCCATAACTGCAGAATCCATATTTGTCCGGTGGAGATACATGTATTAAAGCAACATCAATTGGTAATATCTTTTTATAGAATAAAGAAGGTACCTCCGATAGGAATATCGGTGTAAAATCAGCTCTCCCGGCATTTACAGCACTGCGTACATTAGAACCGATAAATAAAGCATTATGCCTGAAATGTCCTTCCATTTCTGGTTCAATGTATGGAGCAATTCCGAATGTAAGAATATGGATGATCTCTACATTCCATAATTCTTTATATCTGTTAGTCATAGCTGCAACTAACACTTCTGGAATAGCACATCCGGGATGTATATATATCCTCTGGTTTGATTTAATATATGACACCGCTTCTTCAGGAGTGCATAATTTCGACTTATAACTATCTATCCATTTCATTTAAATAAACATTTTAAACTCTGATACCATAATATAATCATCTAATACCAAACAAAATACATCCTTGTAGATGGAGAATTCTCTCTATCAACTAAAATAACTCCTTCGTAATAGATGAAATTGTAACAGTATGTTGCCCCCCAAAGGGAATAGGTATTCAATTGAGCAGATGGTTCAACTGGTAGCGAAAAGTAAAAAAAATGTTACTAGAAATTTAACTTAAAACCTAAATTAAAAAATCTAGGCGATAGGATGTTTGGAATGGGAACGGGCTGTGTTGTTTCAGGAAAAACATGATACCATGAATATGAATTAATATTGTACTTGTTGAATACATTTAATACATCAACAGTAAAAATAATACTTCTTCTTCTATCAAAGATATTAAACTCAAATGTTAGTCCCATATCAACTCTGAAATAAAACGGATATTCTTCGGTAACATTATAATTGGGAACAATCTGATATGACCCCGGAGTTGCACCAGGTACACTCATCATTGGATAAATGCGATAACCCGTACCAAATAGAAATAATGTATGGACTTGAAAGTTCTGATGTTTCTTTGCCTTATCCTGAAGAAAAATCCTGATTGTATGTGTCTGGTCTAATGGGCTTTTTACATACGGAAAGTTGCCCTGTGTTTCTTTAACTTCTGCATTTAAATAACTGTAACCAATCCAGGTTTCCATTCCCTTGACTAATTCCCCTTCATATTGTAAATCCAATCCGTATGCAAACCCATCATAATTATTTTTATCACCATAAGTTAGATCCATTTCATTAATATAATAAGGTATTAGCCTGCTTAAATCTTTATAAAATAATTCCGTTGTGAATTTTGAATTCTCTTTGAAATTACTTTTCCAGCTTAAATTATATTGAACATCCTTTTGCGATAACAAAGATTTTGCGGCTGTATAACTTTTATCACGGGTTTCATAAAAATAAGGGGGTTGATAATAATATCCCCAGGTCAGGTTAAATGAATTTGAAGTATCGGGCTTGTATGTAATGCTCGCACGCGGACTAATCAAAAACTCACCATTGAAATAATATTTCAACACTCTTAAACCGGCATTAGCGCTTAGCTTGCTGTTTAAGAAAATATTGTCTTCAATATATGCTGAAAGAGAATTAAAATCGGCATTTAGTTTCTGAATTGCGGTACTGGAAAAATTTAAAACCGAGTCTGAACCTGTATAATATGTTAATTCATCAAGTGAGCTTTCCATTTTTGAATATCTTAGGGTTGCTCCCGCTGAGATAGTTTGAGTTTTATAATTTAAGTTGTAATCAGATTTTAATTCAAATCTTTCCGTGTTAAGATAATTTTGGGCAAATTCATGTCCCGTTTCAAGATACCGCATATTATCTTGTGGATTATAGGCATCATTTGAATAATAAACATCGTATGATAAATTTTTGTTGTAAAGTTCTTTATCAGAATAATAAGAAATTGAAGTGGTTAAACTGGAATTATCACTTAAAGGAGATAAGAATTTTAATCCAAATAAGTTTGTATTGTATTTATAATTGGAAACACCATCAAAATCTAAAGTTACTTGCTTAATATCCAGGTATGAGGTTTGGAAATTACCAAACCAACTCTGCGGTGTTAAATCAAAATTATTTTTGGCTGTTAAAAATAACAATTGAACCTGGTAGTTATTTGGCAGATCGTAAGAGCTGAGAAATTGAAAATCATCAAAACTTGGTTTATACTGACCTTCGGTTTGTAGTGTTTTGTCAAACAAAGACGGATAAGCATAGCGGAAGCCCGTCCTCCAGTTTAAGTTTCCCGTTTTATCATGTAGCGTTAACCCCATGTTGAACAAGTCGGCATTTAATTCGCCACCAGGTTCAGGGCTTTCTTCAGTGTAATAATTTACCGCAAGGGAGGAGGACATTTTATCTCCATAATGAACAGGAAATGCAGCGTGATAGAATTCCAAACTGTTAACCATGTTTTCGTTAACAATAGACTGGCTTTCTTCATTGCCCTGCTGAATTAAATACGGCTGATAAATTTCATAGCCGTTCAAATAAATTAAATTCTCATCAAAATTGCCCCCTCTTACATTATAAGTGCTGGATAACTCGTTATTTGATGTAACACCGGGTAAAATTTTTATGCTTCTAAGAATGTCAGAATAAAGATTGGGCATGTTTTGAATGTCTTTGGATTTCAATGTGTCAGGATTTTGAGTACCAAAATATCGGTTCGCATTGATAGTAATACCGTTCAGTATATAAAAGCTTGATTTTAGAGAAGCGTTTAATTGAATATTTGTTTCGTTTTCGTCAATGCTTACATTCTTTAATAGGGTTTCGTAGCCGACATAGCTAAAAGTAATTTTATATTTTCCGGGCTTTATGTTCAGAATATAATTTCCAAGACTGTCGGTCGATGTACCAAACGTTGTATTTAGGACAGAAATATTTACTCCAATAAGAGGAGTATTGTCGTTTGCATCTTTTACATAACCTTTTAAATAGACTATCCTGATTTGTCCGGCTACGTTTGTAGCCAATACTATTATTATCAGTAAAGTAATTTTCAATTCATACAAAGGCAGCGAAGTAATTTTCAGCCGTTTATCTCTTTTGTTTATTTAATGAATGTCTTATTTATCAATACGCATAGTAATTTGTTGACTTTACTTGCTTTTTAACATAATAGGTTTTGATTACTGACCTTAATGTAGTTAGCAGTAATTTTAATGCGTTAATTATTTAGATATTTATACCTAAAAGGATTTGATGAGTATTTGCTATCGATTTATTGTACTGAAATACATAGCGAATATCAAGGTCGATTGAGGATAACAGGAACAAAGGAATAATTAAGTTTTTCATTTCAAGCCCTTAAGATTGTTAGATAATTAGTTACCTGGAGCTTGTAGAAATTGTCTATAAATATCCCACTTTAACAAATATTGATTATTAAATTACTCCAAATCTATGTTTTTATTTATTAAAAGAAAAAGAAAAAATAGTAAGTAACAATAAAAATGCAATTGACCTTTTTTATTTATTTAAACTGACTGTGGGAAATAGGAATGGTACTGCTATTACGAATCTATATCGAATTGTGATATATACGTGGTTTAATGCCAACTTGTAACGAATAAGATTCAGGTCTCTAAATATAATGTCAATAAGAATTTAATTTTCTTTGACATAGTTTTTGCCATAGGAGAATATTAATAACTATAAACTCGAGTTCATGATAAACTCAAAAGATTAAACTACTGAAAATAATTGCTATTAATACTAGTATTCCGTTAATTAAAAACAATTGATTTATTTTTTAATTTTTTAAGAGAAAATGAAAATATCCTCGTTATTATCAGCCCTTAAAATTTTAATTCTTCTGATTATTCTCCCATCTAATTTCAGGTATACATCCCAATATTCTATTAAGCTTTTACTTATGTCATTAAAGGTATTACTATGATAAGAATTACCTATTTTTTTATTCTGACAATATTATTAACCACTCTAATTTATTCCCAGCAGCCGTTCTATTTCAATACTTATTGGGAAATCCAAGTTAAGGGAGGAATCTATAATATTGAAACTGCTGATATAAACAGGGATGGTCATCTAGATATAGTCTCCGGTAATTTTAATAATACATATGTTTTTTTCGGTGGGAAAGCATTGCTTGATTCCACAGTGGACATTGTTTATCCAGGTCGGTGTCTTGCAATTACAGATTATAATGGGGATGGAATTAAAGACATGATAACAATGCATTTTACCAGTTATGATTCCCTTCATGATGAATACACCGGCGATCTACTTTTCTTTATGGGTAAGGACTCAGGTAAATATTTATTCGATACAGTTCCTGATTACACTTTTCCTCTTCCCACTATACATCCAAATCAGGAACAATTCTCATTTGGTATTCATAAACCGGGTGTAATGGTTGGTGATTTAAACAATGATGGTAAAATGGATTTAATTATCAGCACTCAGGATTGGGGAGCTATTGGGGGTAAGTTATATATTTATTTAGGGAAAGATATTCCAAATGGTGTCCCTGATTTTATTATTGGATCGAACTGGCCAAGAGGATATCGCTTGGGTGAATTTTTTGAGGTAGGAGATATTAATGGAGATAAGTACGATGATCTTTTATTTAGTGAAAGTGTTGCAGCAAAGGTAGGAGCTTCTTACGATACACTTGAACTTTTATATATATATTATGGAAGTCCTTCCCAGGTATATGATATAAATAACCCTTCCATACTATATAAATCCAAAATAAATACAAATACTAAAACTGCAGACTGGTTTCTCAATTATTTTTCTTTGGATGATATAAATGGTGATGGATTTAAAGATTTGGTAGTGTCAAGATATGATTATAAACCGGACTCTTCAACTGCAGTTCATTTTGGAAGACCAGGCTATAATGGTTTTGATACTATACCAAATCTAAATATAAAGCTGCCTGATCCCCTAAATCCGGGTATTGAAGGAAGAGGTATTTCACAAAATGTTGGGGATTATAATTCTGATGGATACGATGATTTTATATTGTCCGGTAATGGGTGGGCTTTCTGGCTGATTTTAGGAGGTCCTCATTTTAGTAATAATAATCCTTATGGAGTAAGAGGCTTTCCTGGTGTCAATGGTTTTCCATATAAGGCATTACCCGTAGGGGATCAGGGGGGATATGGATTAAATGATATTATTGTTTGTCAGTTGAAAGATCAGATAGGATGGGGTCATATTTTAATGTTCTTGGGAAATAAAAATGTTAAAACTGATATCAAACGGGAAGTGGATACAACACCTCAAAAAGAAACCATCCTGAATGCTTACCCGAATCCATTCAATTCCCAGATTAAAATAACGTATAATTTAAAGAACCGTGGCCAGGTTAATCTTAAGTTATATAATTCAATTGGTCAGCAGATAGCATTGCTAAAAAATGAATATGAAAATTCCGGAGTGCATGAAATAAATTATAGAAATGATAAACTCTCTAGTGGCATTTATTTTCTTACATTAAATCATTCAGGTGAAATAGTAACCCAGAAAATCGTTTTGACTAAATAACATGACTTAAATACGCAACATCCCAAAAATCAATAAGGATTAACTATGAAAGCTAAAATAGCTCTCCTTGTTTTTTTCATGTCCTGTTTAATTTGTGCACAACAAACTTCCTTTATAATTGGGGCAGATTGGCTCAATTCCAATTATCCCGATAGATGTAAACCCCTTGGGTACAACCCTTCCCATCCTTAGTTATTCTAGGGTCATTACTTACCTATAGAGCAAGTATAAAGCAAGTATAAAGCGACTTTTAAGCGACTTTGGTAATTTGGGAT
>JARLHD010000059.1 GCA_031292435.1 Ignavibacteriaceae bacterium | reverse complement strand
ATGCTGGTTAAAAGAAAACCTAAATATTGGGACAATGATAGATTCAACCCAGAATCCATCAGATAATGGAATAATTGAAAAATACTGTTATAATGATGATTCAATCAAATGTTCAATATATGGTGGCTTATACCAATGGGACGAAGCTATGCAATATGACACAACAGAAGGATCAAAAGGTATCTGCCCAACAGGATGGCATGTTCCATCATGGAATGAATTTGCTATGTTAAAGTCATTTGTTGGTAACAACGGAAACGAATTAAAAGAAATAGGTCAGGGAACTGGCGGGGGAGCCGGGACGAATACAAGTGGTTTCTCTGCTTTGTTAGCTGGTATAAGGTATAATGGTATTTTTTATTATTTAGATAACCATACTAATTTCTGGACATCAAGGAGTGCTGGCAATTCAAGTTCTTATTGCATTCAACTTGTTAATACAGCGAATATTATTCAGGGAGGTCAAGTTGATGAAATGTCGGGTTATAGTATTCGTTGTATAAATAATCTTACGGTATCCGAATTACCAGTTGAACTAACCACATTTACAGCATCTATAATAAATAACAATGTGAAACTAAACTGGAATACTGCAACAGAAATTAACAGTTATTCATTTGAGATTGAAAAGAAAATATCAACTAATAAATCTTGGGAAAAGATTATTGCAATTAAAGCATCTGGCAATAGCAACAAACCAAGTCAATATTCCTACATCGATAAAAATGTAATTGCCGGTAAATATAATTACCGACTAAAAATGATTGACCTTGATGGCTCCTCTAAGTACAGCAGTATTGTGAATGTAGAAATAGTAGCTCCTGCTAAATTTGAATTAGGACAAAATTATCCTAATCCCTGGAACCCAACAACTACAATTCGATACCAGATACCAATAAATATTTTCGTTATAATAAAAGTATTTGATGCACTCGGTAGAGAAGTGGCAACATTAGTAAATGAAATAAAACCCGCTGGAATTTACGAAGTAACACTTAACGGTAGAAACCTTAGCAGCGGTGTTTATTATTACCAAATGAAAGCTGGAACATTTTTTGAGACTAAAAAGTTTGTTTTGATAAAATAATTTTCACATTGATCGGGGCTTACGAATATATTATACAAAGTTTCGGTGTTTTCTCTTGAGACAATCTCCCCTTGTAAATACTTCCCTATTATTTAAGATGTTTCACTCTTTCTTATAGAACTTTTAGTCTTAGGTATTTATACTTTATTTTCATTTAACTCAAGAAAGTTCAAGGATGAATATTCTTTTTCGATCTTTTATTCGAAAATCGTCACTTTTCTTTCTTTATTCCCCAAAAGCCAGGGACCCACCTTCATTATCTAAAAATTGATTCATAATCATTGTTACATAAATAAACTATTTACTAATAAACTAGAGATAAGTTAATGAAAACTATAAGTCTTATTATAATACTTTTGTTAATATTTGCAGGGAATCTTAGCGCAAACAGATATTACGTAGATGCGGACTATGGTAATGATTCCAATTCAGGTGAATCAGAGAGTTCAGCCTGGAAAACTTTAGATAAAGTTAATTATCCATTGAATCCTTTTAATGCAAATGATATAATTTCATTTAAATGTGGTTCAATATTTTATGACCAGACTTTAATTCCACCAGGTAGTAATCTTGTATTTAATTCTTATGGATCCGGCCCTAGACCTGTAATCGATGCAGAAGGTGATAGTGTTAATTTAAGAATGTGTGTGGCGGTCAGCGATCCCAGAACAAATCTGAGGTTTGAAGGAATAAAGTTTATTCATGGCTGGCTATCATGCCTATCTTTCTGGAACTCCTCTAATGTAACTATTAATAATTGTGATGTAGAAAGTGCTTTGCAAACGTCTTATACTCAGGCAGCACCGGGAATGTTATATGTAGGAGGCAGTATATCGGCTCAGGTAAATCATTGGACAGTTACTAATAGTACATTTAATTATTCTCTTTATGGGCATGCAATGTATTGGGATGGGGTAAAAGATATTTTGTTAGACCACGATACAATCATGTATAATGGGGCAAATGGAGTACAAATTTGTTCATCATTAGATACTGTTAATAATGGATCAAATATGGATATCATCAAAAATATTGCTGATAGTGTTATTGTAAGATATTGTGTAATACGGCAAAATGCCACATACGGATATGGAGAAACAGGTTTATTTATTAATAGCGCAACGAATAGTAAATTTTATTATAATGTAATAGAGAATCACAGTATTTCTACTTATTCCGGCTGTATTCAGTTAGAAAATAATTATGGCACTCCTCCCAGCAATAGTGGTTTTTATAATAATACTATTATCTGTCATGGAGGTGGTCATATTGCCATTTATTTAGGTGGTGACGGCGCATGGACTGGCATGGATAGCTTATATTTTAAAAATAATCTTATTTATTCAGATGATCCGAATTGTTATGCGTTATATATGTCAGTATTAATAGGCACTAATTCTCAGTTTACAAATAATCTTTATTATTATCCTGCAGGAGGAACTCGTTTATTTCATATGGGGCCCGATGATCCTATATATGATTATCCTGATATTTTCACCTGGAAAACTGCCAGTTATAATTTTACAACTCCTGCGGGCGGGTATGAAGCAGGTAGTGTAACAGATGCAGTTAATGCAACCTTTGATTCAATCTTTTCGAATTTGCAATTGAAAAATGGCAGTAACGCCATAAGCAAAGGTGTATATCTTGGCTTAACACAAGATATAACAGGGAAATATGTATCTGATCCACCAGATATCGGAGCATATCAGAACTCTATCTACTTGTCAGGCACATTATCTGCTAATACAACTTTGAACGGAAATGTCGCAGTAACAGGGAATGTAACCACTCCTACTAACGTTACCCTTACTATTT
>JARLHD010000449.1 GCA_031292435.1 Ignavibacteriaceae bacterium | reverse complement strand
TATAAGGGGAATTACAATGATGGTAAGTTTGACCCGGAGAAATTTACTGAAACAGTGCTGGTTATTCTGAAGGATCCTAAAGATACAGAACTGCGGGCAGTGTATACGGGGTATGTTGTGAAGAAGAAGAGGAAACAGATAATGAAGGAATATGGATTTACGATTAAGGATTATGAAAGGATATGGAAAAGATTACTATATAAATTAGGACACGAGCTACCAAAAGAATACAAGAATATGCTTTCGACATCAATCGATATGCATTTAATTTATAATTATTATAAATATTTTCATTTCTGAACTTTTCTGTGAGAGAATTTCGTTCTTTTAGTAACTATATTTAGTTATAAAAGATTTGTTAATGAGCGAAAAGTCTATAAATAATAAAGAACTTCTTCTGCCTGACAACATGCTAAGAATGTATGCTGCGGGGGCATTCCCTATGGCAGAGGATAGGAATGGGCAAGTATCCTGGTACCTGCCGGATGTCAGGACTATAATCCCCTTAGATGGATATAATATTCCCCGCTCATTAAAGAAATTTTTAGAAAGCTCTGATTTTGAATATAAGACAGACACTGATTTTTTATCTGTTGTTAATAACTGCGCGGACAGAGAAGCCACATGGATATCAGAGGAATTGATTGAAGCATACCTGCGATTATACAAACGAAAGCATATTCATACTGTTGAAGTTTGGCAAAAGGGGAAATTCGTCGGGGGGCTTTATGGTGTAAGTTTCAGGGGAGCTTTTTTTGGCGAATCAATGTTCTCCAAGATACCGCAGGCATCCAAGGCTGCACTTGCATATTTGCTACAGCATTTAACCGATAAAGATTTTGTAATACTTGATGTGCAATATATGACTCCCCATTTAAAAATGTTCGGCGCAATTGAGATACCGTTTAACAAATACCAGGATCTATTAAACGCAGCTTATTTACGGAATTGTGAATTCTGAGTTAAAAAGATCAGCTTTTTATAAGATATAATTCTTTCTGCGGCGGAGAAATAAATCTGCATCCATCTTTAGTTACCAGGATTTCCTCTTCAATGGTAGCCACACCGAAATCTTTAATAGGAAGCCGGGGTTCAATTGTATATACCTGGGACTCTTCAACTTTCATATATGGAATAGTGCCATAGCGATCCCAACGGGGGAAAAATCCGCAACCGCCATCATGAGCAATTTTTCCTACCTGATGTCCGAGACCATGGGGATACTCTTCATACCCGTTCTTAACAATAAAATCTCTTGCTATGAGATCCATCTCATATCCCATAACACCCGGTTTAACTTTGTCAGCAACCATTTGTATAGAATCTTTTATTACATCAAATCCCCTTTGAACTTCGGCAGGAGCTTTATCTTCACCATCCTGCAGGAAATACCATGTCCGTTGAAGATCGGAGCAATAACCATTTATCTTTACGCCAAAGTCGATATTGAGTACATGTCCTTTTTTAATAATACGTTTTGTAGGTTCAGCATGAGCACCTGCAGTACCCGGACCTGTATAGACAGCAGGGCATTGATCCTCTTCCCAGGCAGACTCTAAACCTTTTGCTTTTACTAATCCGGTTATAAAATCAGCAACATGCTTTTCTGTCATACCCGGTTTCATGAATTTGGTAACTTCATCATAAATAGAGAGGGTAACATTCACTGCTTCAGTCATATTAACCAATTCCGAAGGTGTTTTCCTTCCCTTCAATGCAGAAATAATTTCTTCAGAGGAAATTAACTTATCGGCATAAATAGTCCCTTTAAGATAATCCATCAGGATTAAATACATACCATGAGAGAGACCATCGGCAATATTAGAATTCTTTGAATAGTTAACCGCAATGGAACGGGGCTTTTTATTATTTAATAAATTGAGAAGGGGCTCCTTGATTGATTTTATATATCCTGTAATATCCTCATAGATACCCTGCGCCTTCATGTTGGCAACATCCAAGGACCCTATAATAGCAGAATGAGATCCATCGCTGCAGATGGTAAAGGCAGATTCCCATGTAACATTTGTCCCGACGATTATATCCATAACGGGGTCCTTTGAGTATGCACTCTCGCGTGCAAACGTTAACCACATATCAATATTCTTTTCTTTTAGAATGCTGACAGACTGCCGGATTTTCTCTTTAATAATGTTGTCCATTTGTTTCTCTATTTTGATTGATCAAAAATAGGTATTAAATACTTTAACCTCAATTAAATCATACTGAACCATAGCTGTTTATCACATAAGCACATAAATAATTATAACCAGAAACTTATTGTATTATTGAAAATACCATTTGATTTGATTACTATTGATCAAGAATATTTTATTTAGTTCATTATGTAAGAATCCGAAAATGAAAATTATTTCAATTAAGAATTTAGTCCTAATACCTTTATGTCTTTGTGTTTCTTATTGTATGGGACAAACAGATCCCTCATTAATCAGGAACCCTGTAGTAGCGGGAAAGTTTTATCCGGCTGATTCATCCAAACTCAGAATTGCACTTAATTACTTTTTTGAAGATGCTGTGCCAGGAAATAAGGAGAAACCACTTGCCATAATTGCTCCTCATGCCGGTTATGTATATTCAGGACAGATAGCAGCCGATGCATTTAACCAGGCTAAGAAATTTAATTATGATGTTATAGTTATACTTGGCACCAACCATACAGTACTGGGTTTTAATAAAATATCTGTTTATCCGAAGGGAGCTTTCCGCACTCCATTAGGTGTCTGCCCGATAGATGAGAATATAACAGGGCAGCTTCTAAAGGAAGATGATGACTGCACATCCGATATTAAAGCGCATGAAACCGAGCATTCGGTTGAAACACAAGTTCCATTTATTCAATATTTATTTCCAAACGCAAAGATTGTCCCTATAGTAATAGGTACGAACGATCTTAGGCTTTGCACAAAATTCGGCAAGGTACTTGCGCAAATATTAAAGGATAAAAATGCTTTGATTGTGGCGAGTTCCGACCTTTCACACTATCCCAATTATGAGGATGCAGTGAGCACAGATAAGAGTACACTGGATATAATAACGAAAATGAATACTTCCGATATTCATGAAGATTTTTATACTAAAATTAATTCAGGGATTCCATCACTTGTAACGTGTGCCTGCGGGGAAGGACCAATACTGGCTGCTATAACTGCGGTTAAGGAATCAGGCGGAAATTATGCTT
>JARLHD010000448.1 GCA_031292435.1 Ignavibacteriaceae bacterium | reverse complement strand
CGATTATGATCTCACTGAACAATCTGTTACGCTAGACGTTAGACAGCAATATTCAAATCTGAAACTTTCTATTAATCAGATTGCTGCATCTCGTTCGCTGCTTAAGGCAGCCGGGGAAACTTTGCGCCTTGCCGAAGCAAGATTCAAGGAGGAAATAGGAAGTGCTGTCGAAGTTACTGATGCCCGTGTTGCTTATTATAATGCTCAGGTCCTCCTGATCCAGTCACTATTTAATTACCAGGTTACTTACGCAAGATTGGAAAGAGCTATGGGAACCTTAAAATAAAACTCTTTTTTCCTCTGCAGATGGATTGTTCCTGGCTAATAAATCTCACCTGCTCTTTTTATTGTGATAATTTTTATATTTGTTTATTATAATCATCTGTTAATTTATTACGGTTAAATTACTTATTTTAATAAACTATTATTATAAAGATTCACTGGCTCTTGAAAAATAATACCAAAGAAAAAAAACCCATTCCCTTTAGTCCCACTGTAACCAGTTTCTTTGAAATTGTAGCAGGACTTACAATCTTCTCACTTGGGTTCTTTAAAGAGGTATTTTCCCCTCCTTATGAATTCGCCGAAATTAAAAAACATATCGATGAACTGGGTATTAAAACCCTTCCAATTGTTACAGTTACAGGATTTATTATAGGACTGGTACTCGCTATGCAGAGCCAGCCGGTTATGTCTCGCTTCGGAGCTGAATCTTTTCTGCCAAGTATGGTCGCCCTCTCTGTCGTTAGAGAACTTGGACCTGTACTCACTGCTCTGATTTTTGCTGGTCGTGTCAGCTCTGGAATCGGTGCTGAATTAAGTTCAATGCGTGTAACCGAACAGATCGACGCAATGGAAGTTTCTGCCGTTCATCCTTATAGATATCTGGTTGTAACAAGAATTTTGGCGTGTACTCTTATACTTCCAATCCTTACCCTTTATGTCAATTTCCTGGCTATAATAGGTGGATTTATTGCCATCTCCCTTTCTCAGGGTATCACATTTCATCAATATATAGATGCTGTCTTTAGGTCTCTTCAGTTCTCCGATCTTATTCCAGGTCTTGCTAAAACCTTTGTCTTCGGTTTTATTGTAGGAGCTGTTGGAGCATATAAAGGTTATAATGCCACTAATGGAACTGTAGGAGTGGGACGTGCTTCAACTAGCGCAGTTGTTATGGCATCATTGTTAATTCTTATTACTGATATGGTCCTTGTCAAAATTACGGTGATCATATGGAGCCAGTAATGGTGAAAGTCAGTAATTTAACAAAATCATTCGGGGATAATCTGGTACTCGATGATATTTCTCTTGATGTTAAAACAGGTGAAAATGCTGTCGTTTTTGGTAGAAGCGGTACTGGCAAAAGTGTATTATTAAAATGTATCGTAAAGCTTCTCATCCCTGATGCCGGGGAAATTTTGGTGGATGGGAAAAACGTTCATTCGCTAAAAGAAAAAGATCTGAATGAATTAAGAAAAGAAATAGGTTTCTTATTTCAGGGCTCAGCTCTTTATGATTCTATGTCGGTTAAGGAGAATCTTGAGTTTCCTCTTATCAGAAACAAAAAAGAAATGTCCTCTGAAGAAAGGGATGAAAAAATTAAACAGGTATTGAAAGCAGTAGATTTGGAAAATGTTATCGATAAAATGCCCGATGAACTTTCTGGGGGTATGAAAAAAAGAATCGGTCTCGCTAGGACCATAATTACTGAACCTAAACTTATATTGTACGATGAACCTACTACAGGTCTTGACCCGATCACCGTTAAAGAAATAAGTGAGCTTATTAAAGAATTGCAGAAAGATCTCAATGTAACCTCCATAATTGTTACTCATGACCTTCTTTGTGCCCAGATTATTTCTGATAGGGCTATTGTGCTGAATGAAGGTAAAATAATATACGATGGCGGACTCGAAAACCTTACTAAGAGTGATGATAAATTTCTTAAAGATTTTTTTACTAACGAATATAGTCGCTAAGAATGGGAGTATAAATGGCAAATAAAACATCCACCCTGAAAATTGGAATTTTTATAACTATCGGTATTGCCATACTTGTTGTGGCAATCTTTCTCTTGGGTGATAAAAATGCAATGTTCAAATCTACCTTTGATATTAAAGCTTATTTTAAAGATATACAGGGCCTCAGAAGTGGTGCCACTGTTCGGTTAAGTGGTATTGATGTCGGTAGCGTTAAAAATATTCGAATAGTACCTGACACAACTGGGCGCATCCAGGTCACAATGTCTGTAGTTAAGGATATTCAAAGATTTGTTAAGACTGATACTCGAGCTAGTATTGAAACTGAAGGTCTTGTTGGAAATAAAGTTGTCGTGCTCCAAATTGGATCCAGTAACGCTGAGGAAGTGACTAATGGTGGAACTATTCAGGCTAAGGAACCTCTTGGGTTTTCTGCTATCCTCGCTGAAACTCAGGGCATAATGGAATATACTAAGGACATGACTAAAAATCTGGCTGATATTATTGGTAGGGTCAACAGGGGAGAGGGTACAATTGGCAAACTCCTGAAAGATGAAAAACTTTATAACGATGCCCAGGCTTTAACAAAACAAGCCGATCAAAGTCTTCAGTCTATTACCACACAGGCTTCCGCTCTCACTAATTTGTTTAATGAACTTGGTGAGGGCGTTAAGCATGTAATAGGAAATGTCGACAGTGTGGTCAGCAGAGTTGATATTATTGTCGCTGGAATTCAAAAAGGCAACGGTATTTTGGGGCAGATGACTGTTAATGGTACAAAGTTCGACTCTACCTTCAATAACACTCTTTCTAATATTGAAAAAACCAGTTATGACGCAAGGTTGTCTGCCAGCAGGTTAGCCGAAAATATGGAAGCCCTTAAACATAACTGGCTATTTAAAAGTTATTTCGAGAATCGTGGGTATTGGGATAATGCAGGTTATGAGGATGATATAAATTCCAAAATCAAAGAACTTAATCAGAAAATTAAAATGCTTGATGATAGGATAAATACTCTCCAGAAACTTGAGCCTCAGCAAAAATAACTCTATTTCCATATTATTCGTATGAATAAATCTTATAGAATAACTTTCTGAGACTTATTCTTTCTTCCGGTAAATTTACTTTCCTAAATCTTGTTAATACATAGTACTAATCCTTTTTTTCCGTGTATTACCTATCAAAAACAATAATAAATTATGAGTTATTCAATCTAATGGAAAATGTAGTTGAAGTAAAAAATCTTACCCATTATTACGGTAAAAAACTTGTCTTCGAAAATTTCAATTTCGAAATTAAAAGTGGCCGTATATTTGGGCTCCTGGGTAAAAATGGAACTGGAAAAACCACTACTATCAATATCCTTAATGGGTTTCTGAAACCTACCAGTGGTAATTGTCTGATGTTTGGTGAGAATTCGTATAAACTTTCTCCGCAAACAAAGGCAAAAGTGGGATTTCTGATCGAAGGGCATATTCAATACAGCTTTATGTCTATAAAACAAATTGAAAAATTCTATTCTGCTTTTTACCCAAAGTGGAAAAAAGAACCCTATTATGAATTAATGTCAAAACTGGCTGTAACGGAAGATCAGAAATTATCCAAGATGTCGTGCGGTCAAAGATCGCAGGTAGCTCTCGGATTACTCCTTGCTCAGGATCCTGATTTGCTTATTCTTGATGATTATTCTATGGGACTCGATGCTGGATATCGAAGACTCTTTCTCGATTATTTGATTGAATATGCAAAGGCTGAATCTAAAACAATCTTTATTACCTCCCATATTATTCAGGATTTGGAAAATTTTCTCGACGATTGCCTGATTATTGATTATAAATCAGTTCTGGTAGCAATGCCTATCAGAGAATTCCAGAAAACATTTAAACAATTCAGGTTTACCGTTCCTAATCCCGAGGTAATGTTTATAAAGAATGGAATAATTAAAAACTTTGAAAAACTTAAAGACAAAGTAACAGTCTATACTTTTGCAGAAAAGATTGATTTGGTCGCTTATCTTAATTCATTAAACATAAATAATTCTGCTGTTGAAGAAATTCCTATGTCCTTGGAAGATGCTTTCATCGGAATTACTGGAAAATATTAGGAGATTAATTATGTACAATGCTTTGATCTATAAAGAATGGTTAAAAATAAGATGGGCTTTCTGGGGAATGACCCTCCTGAGTCTGCTTATATTAACCTACGTCCTTCTGAACATTGCTTATGGTATGGAATCTGTTGGTCCTAAAAATTTCTGGGGATTTGTTATTTTAATGAATTATCCCTTCTTTACTGACATTCAGTATATTCCGGTCCTCGCCGGTATTGTATTGGCTTTTGCTCAGTTTTCTCCGGAAATGAATTCTTCTCGTCTTAAATTAACAATGCATCTTCCTGCAAAAGAGAATACTCTGCTCTTTCAGATGATAAGTATTGGATTTTTTCTCCTGCTTGGTCTGTTTATTTTAATATCAGTTTTAGTAGGCACTATTTCAGGATTCTATTTCCCTAAAGAGGTTGTCTCTTTTGTTCTGAATACCTCATTTTCATGGTCGATTGGTGGTTTAGTAGCTTATTTTTTATCTGCAGCTATAATTATTGAACCTGTTTGGTCAAGACGATTAGTTTTGATTCCATTCTCATTGGGTTTCCTCGATCTTTTCATTTCAACTGGGAATCCACATTATCAGCTTGAAGTATTTTTCTTGTTTTCGGGTTTATTAACCTCAGTCTTAATTTTACTTCCGGCTTATCATTTTAAAAGAGGAATATAATAATGCTTATTAAAATATCTAGGATTGTCTGTTTATTGCTTATTGTTTTTGTAGCCTCCATTTATATTCCCAAATACTATTGGTTGAAGTTTGAGAAGAATATTAGAAGACCCATGGTCTATTATAGTCCTGTTAATCATGAGTTTTTAATTTCTAAATTGGCAGGAAAAGAAATGTTCTATGTTGATAGAAAAGGAAATAAGTATGACCGTGATCAGTTTGAAAATTTAACCCCCCTGCTGAATTATAGACAATTAATTTCAGTCGGCAAACTTCCTGATTCTCTGAATGGAGTCGCGCTTAATATAGAATCAATAAGATTAAATAATATTATGTTAAGAGTTACTACTGATGAAATTGATGTAAAACCAATTCAGCTATTTCCGTTATTTGAGTCAAGATCTGGCCGGGTAAGATTGGAAATGCCTGATGACTATTTTAGGATAACTGACAGGTTTGAATTCCTTGACTGTCAGACAAATTCTATTAATCAGGATAAAACAAATCTGTTTACAGATGCTCTGTCTAAGGAAAAATTTTCCTTTCCTGCTAAAATGATTTCGGGAAATCCAAATTACAAAAAACCCTTCGATGAGGGATATTTTGTACTTGATTCAAAGAATAAATTATACCATATAAAAATGGTTAAGGGAAAACCTCTCTGCGTATTTACTAATATCCCGGATTCACTTGATATTGTCTATATGAATATTAATGAAACGCCTTTAAGAGAATTCTATGGATTTTTATTCACAAAACAGGGTGAGGCTTATCTTATAAGTTATGATAATTATAAACTCATTAAATTACCTCTTGATAATTTTGATATGCAGAAAGAAAATTTTTCTGTCATTGGTGATATGTTCTATAGGACGATTTCTTTAACTTCTGCTAAAAGTATTAGGACAATCGTTACTGATAGAAATTATCGGGTGGTTGATCGTTATGAGGATTTCTGGCCGGGCAATTATGAAATGCCTGCAGGCGCTGTTGCTGCAACTATTTTCCCGTTTGCTTTGAGACTCGGTGATGCCAGCAGCTCTTTTTCTAACTTCTATTTCAGATTCTCGGGAATTCAATCCCTGTTGATATCCATTGTATTAACAATATTAACTTATTTAATTTTACGAAATCGCAAAATTTCATTTAAAAAAGGATGGTTTGATTTAATAATCGTATTATGTACTGGAATATTTGGATTTATTGCAGTTCTACTTGTTAAAAATATTGATAATAATAATTAAATTGGTATGGTACTTTTTTATCTAATCAGTGTAACATAAAGAAAAAAGGAATATCTTATGAAAAAAATCTGTGCTGTTTTAATATTCGTTCTTCTTTCAACATTATTGGTCTCTGCAGGTCAGAAAGAATATGGTAAAAAAATTACATTAAAGGACAAAACAAAAATTTCTGTAATTCTTAATAATCCTGATAAATTTCTCAATAAAAAAGTACTTGTCGAAGGTACCATCCTTGCTGTCTGTGATAAACGTGGTTGCTGGATGGAAATTTCTAGCGATAAAGAAGCTCAGAAAATAAAAATTAAAGTTAAAGATGGCGAAATCGTATTTCCTATGACGGGTATTGGTAAAAAAGCTCTCGTTGAAGGTGAAGTTCAGAAAATAAGTATTACGAAGGATGATGCTATTAAACAAGCAAAACACGAAGCTGAAGAACGTAAGACTAAATTTGATCCTAGCTCTATTACCGGTCCTGTAACCTATTACCAGATTAAAGGTTTGGGTGCTGTTATAACTGAATAATTTCAAGTGAAATGGAGAAGATGGCTTAGAGCCATACATAGGGATATTGGATATATTCTGACCGGTCTGACTGTTATTTATTCTGTCTCAGGTATCGCAGTTAATCATGTAGACCAGTGGAATCCTAATTATATAATTGAAAAGAAAACAACTATTCTTAAATTAGATAATAAGGATAAGAGTTCAACTCAATCACTTGTAAATGCGATTATGTATAAATCAGGAGAGGATGAAATTTTAAAAAATAGCTTCAGACCGGACTCCAATTCAATTAAATTATTTACTGAAAAGCATAATATTACTTATAATATTACCTCTGAAGAACTTACAAAAGAAGAAATTAAAGGAAGACCCTTTATAAAAGAATCTAATTATCTGCATCTTAATACTCCCAAAAAAATCTGGACTTATGTAGCAGATGCGTTTGCATTCGGGCTCATATTTTTGGCTGTAAGCGGCCTTTTTATGGTAAAAGGAAGGAATGGAATGAAATGGCGTGGAACCTGGTTAACTATTGCTGGAATATTAATTCCTATCTTATTCCTTCTACTTTATTATTATTGAAAAATGATACAATTCATTTTCATTTCTGATAAAAATTAGCATTTATTTTTTCTATAATTCATTTTATCTTACTAAAATTTCAGGGCATAGATATTATTGAATGTATGTATGATAAACAGCACATTACAAATCTGATATTTTTAATTAAAAAAGGGGATCAGAATGCTTTTAAGCAGTTTTTTAATTTATTCTATGCCGAGATCTATCGGTTTTTATTTAAATATCTTTCAAATAGTGATGATGCTGAAGATCTCTGCCAGGAGACATTTATAAAATTCTGGCAGCAGCGTCAGAATATTGATAGCTCTTCTTATCCTAGGGCTTATTTATATAAAATTGCAAAAAACCTTGCATTTAATCATAGTACGAGGAAACCCGCTTCAGTTTCTTATGATTCTAATGTGAAATTAATCTCTCTGGCTGGAAAAGATCCTCAAATAGATTACGATAATGTCGCCCTTGCTGAAGAATGTCGGAAGGTGATAAATGAACTCCCTGAACGTTGTAGGATGACTTTTATTCTCAGTCGCTATGAAGGTTTTGACTATTCTGAGATTGCCGAAACTATGGGAGTCTCCCTTCAGACAGTTAAAAACCAGATGAGTAAGGCTATCAATTATCTTAAGAAAAAACTCATTATTTAATTCTATTGTGTATAGTACTTTCCCTATTATTTTGTGTATTATAATCAAGAATTAAAATCTTATGAAATATAAAAACAATACAGATTTGGAATTATTAATTAGAATTATTGAAGGTAAAGCAAATCCTTCTGATAAAAAATTATTTGATGGATGGTTAAATCAATCTGAAAAAAATATTCTTGAATATGAAACATTAAAATCATTATGGAAAAAAACAGGTTCATATGAAACTCCTGAGCCTCCAAATCCGGATTTTATGTGGAATAGTATTTTATTTCAAATCAATAGATCTTATTACCAAATTAAAAATGGATTTGATTTTACCTATGTTGTTAAAATTGCAGCTGTTATTTTAGTTGTTATAAGTGGAGTAATTTTTTATAATCATATTAAGGAATCTTCGTCATCTGTAAATACAAACAAACAAATTTCTGATCTGAATTCTGAAATAATTGTTAATGATAAATTAATTGCGCATAACGGAGAAAAAATTACTTGTGTTTTACCTGATAGTTCCGTAGTCCATTTAAATTCGGAAAGTAGGTTAGATTATCCTGAATATTTTTCAGGAAGTAATAGGATTGTCAATCTTATTGGTGAAGCATATTTTTCAGTAAAACATGATAAAAATAGACCATTTATTGTAAAAACTGGCAATAGCCAGGTTACTGTTACAGGTACAGAATTTAATATTCGGAATAGAAATAATAATACAAAAATAGTTGTAGCTAAAGGTTCAGTAAACGTTTTAAGTTTTAATACAAGGAAACAGGAGAATCTAAAAAAGGGGGACATGGTTCAACTGGATGATTCTGGCAATATCACTCAGCCCATACAGGTTGATCTTAAATATTATCTTGCATGGAGAGAAAATAAACTCGCTTTCAAAAAAACTCCTTTGAAAGAAGTAATGGCTGAAATTGAACGCACATATAATGTGAAATCAGAATTCCTTAAAAAGTCTTCAGAAAATAGAACTATTACTGGTATTTTTGAAACTGATTCGTTAGAAAGAGTTCTTTCGGTTCTAAGTTTGACCCTTGATCTTAATATATCACAAAAAGGGACGAAAATAATTATTCATTAATCCTTAACACTTGTTGGTCTTATATGGAGATTTTTACAATTAAGTTTAATTTACTTCTCCTTTTTCTTTTCGTCTTGTTTGTTCCTAATATAATTCCTCAGGAAGGTGAGGATCCTCCACAGACAAATGTCACCGATGTTTACTATACCTCCGATAAATTAGTAAACGATTATTTAAGCTCTCAAAAGGACGAGGTGGAAAGTTTATCCACAAATTCTAATTCCTTTCTTGCCAAATCTGTTAGTATTTCTGTTATTAATAAAAATCTAATCGATGTAATAAAATATCTTGCTAAAGAAAGCGGAGTTTCTATTGTATATGATGACCAGTTATTAAATATTACGGGTATTACGGTTAATCTTAAAAATGTCTCTTTATATACAGCCCTGGATGAGATCTTATCTCAATATGACATTAGTTTTTATGAATATGAAATTGGGAAAATTGCTCTCGCTAAAAGTAAAAAAATTAGTGAAAATACGGGTGGAGTTCAGGGAATTGTAAAAGACACTTCTGGCGATCGACTGATCGGTGCCAATATTGTGATAAAAGAATTGCAGATTGGTTCTCAAACTGATTCTAAAGGTTTTTATTCTATTAAGAATATTAAATCGGGTAATTATATCATTGAAGCCACATTCATGGGCTATCATAAATTTGCTAAGAAATTGCACATCACAGCTGGCTCTGTTCTGGAAATTAACATAATGATGTTTCCTACAACCTTCCTAATTGGAGGTATAGAAGTATATGGTACGTCAGAACTGCTCCCTAAGGATGTTAGTACCCAAACAGTTATTACGAGTGGTGAAATAGAACATTTCCAGGCCTCCAGTATCAAAGATGTTCTTGATCTTGTCCCCGGAGTTCAGAAATCTGCTAATCCCGGGCTGGGACAGACTACTCAGATGTCAATAAGGGGAAATGAAACAGACCAATTATCTGCATTCGGTACCTTAATTATTATAGATGGATCTCCGGTTTCCAACAATGCAAACCTTCAGTTTACTCAGGCTTCAGATGCGGCACTTGGCATTTCTAATATGGGAGCAGGAATTGACCTCAGAACAATTCCTGCAGATAATATCGAATCTATTGAGGTAATTACAGGACTGCCATCCGTCAAATATGGGGATTTTACTGAAGGCATTATTAATGTTCATACTAAACTTGGCCCTGCTCCTATTAGACTTAAATTTAAAAATAATCCCGAGGTTACTGAAGGCACCTTTAGTGGAGGTAGTCTCCTGGGTGAATCAGGATTTAATTATAGTCTTAATGTTGCACATGATGAAAGAAATATAAGACTTAATGGTGATGAGTATTATCGGTTTACTGGTGAATCAGTCCTTTCAAATAATTTTTTTGATAATCAATTGAATAATAATATTAAGATAAATTTGCAGACAGTATTGGATAATGAAAATCCCACTGGGGATATGCAGCAAATAAAAAATTATAACCACGGTTTTGTTCTGGATCTTTCTACATGGGGAAATTTCAAACCTACTGATGGTGTTAGTAACCTTGAGTATAGCTTGGATGTTAATATGAATAGGGAGAATAGTATGAAATCGCATCTTGTTCAGTCTCCCTTACGTATTGTTAATGGCGATACCCTTGCTTCTTATGTCGGAAAAGAAGAAACTCGTGGTATAGCATGGAATTTAAACGGCAGGATCGAATGGAGCCGCATTTTTTATACTGGGGATATTATTCATAAATTTCTTATCGGCTCTCAACCTCAGTTCAATGCAAATACGGGACAGGGATTATTGGTTGATACAAATTTTGAATACGTTGCTTTTGATTCAAAACAACAATCTTACAATTTTAATTCCACCCCCGGTCAGTTACTAATGAATATTTATTCCGAAGATAAAATTACAGGGCACCTTCTCTTCGACTATAATATGGTGCTCGGATTCCGATATGAAATGTATCGTCCTGATAAGTTTAATCTCTCTGGATTATGGGGCAAAGGTGATCTTGTCGAATCTCATCAGGGAACTTTTTTCAATCCCCGTTTTAGTATGATGGTATATTTATCTCAGGATAACCAACTTAGATTAAGTGCAGGTACTACTTCTAAATCCCCCCCTATGAGTACTTTATTTCCTCCTGCTTTTTATTATAATTGGAGAAATCCACTGGACAGTACTGTTAACTATTTTCAATACAATCTAAGAGTTCCTGATTTAAAAGGTTATAGGGAAGCTCAATATGAAATTTCTTTCGATCAGAAAATCTCTAACAAGTTGGGTTTTACTTTATCCGGTTATTATAGAAAAAGAACTGGTCAGCCTGAATCAGAGACTATTCCTTTGTTTTATTCGACTATAAATAATGGACAACCCACTTCCTATTATATTGATTCCTATTCCTTGATGGAATATAATCTTGGCAGTACTGAAACGAAAGGAATGGAATTTTCCTTTAGGACTTCCAAAATCAAACCTCTGAATTTGGAAATACAGGTAACTGGATCTTATTCTCGTATTAAATCGTATTCAAATGGTGTTTATTATGACGCGAATCCGGATAAAACTGTCGGACGAAATTCAAATTATTTAGTACCCGGTACTGATACTTTGATAGGATATCTTTACACCACTGGCGGAACTTGGAATGACCGTCTCCAGCTTAATTATTATATTCAATATACTCATCCTACACTTGGTTTATGGGTCACATTAAGTGTTGAACAGGAGGTTTTTGTAAGAAATCAATCTAATAATCAAGAACCGGAGAACCTTAGTATTCTTAACCCAACTCAATTATTGCTCTATAATTATAACAGGTCGATTTTTAACCAGCCTAATAAGTTCTTGTTTAATATTAATATAAGCAAATCTCTTTTTCCTGGTGCGGAAGTTTCTTTTTATGTGAATAATTTTCTCGATGACCCGGCTAATTATACTTATCTGAGTTCTCCACCTTCTACTTATTATGAAACATCAAGAAATCCGCCTCTCTTTTATGGACTTGAGTATAGTATGACCTTTGATAATCTTTTTAGCAAGAAATGACTATGAAATTTATAAGAATTGTTTCGTCGGTTCTTTTATTTTATATGTATGGATGCATGCAAAATCCTCCTGTTGTTCAGGACGGAAATGGCTCTGTTGTATTAAAAGCTGTCTGGGATAAATCAATTGATTCCATACCGGATATAGTTCCACTACAGAATGCACAGGTAATTATGAGCTCTCAATATGGAATGAAGATATATTATACCGGATCGGATGGCTTTTTAAGATTGAATCATCTTCCTTCTACAATATATAGCATCTCAATTAAAGCTGCTCATCCTGCTGATGCCTCAATTATTTTGGTAGGTTCTATTCGGGGTCTTAATATTATATCAGGTCAGACTTCCACTTCTATAGATACTGCTAAACCTGTTTCAAGTACTGGTATTGCTATCAATGAAATTTATTCTGCTGGACCGGTCAATAATATCTTCTATATTTATGACCAGTTTGTTGAACTTTATAATTCAAGTGACAGCGTAAAATATCTTGATGGCATGTTGGTTATGAGGGTAAATGGTTATATAAATGATCAAATTTATGCGGCTGGAGGCGATTGGTACCATAATGGGAAAATGCAGGGAGTCACCTATATTTATAAATTTCCTGGAAAACCGGGAGAAAACAATTATCCTTTCTATCCTAAGCAATTCCTCGTTCTCGCTGGCGAAGCTATTGATCACAGGAAAGCTGTTTCAACTAGTATAGATCTTTCACATGCCGATTGGGAGTTTTATAACCAGTATATGGCTGGTCAATATGATAATCCCAATGTTCCCAACCTTATAAATATGCGCCCCGATAATGGGACAAAATTTTTGATTAGTTTAGCTCAGGATATTGTTGCTCTTGCCTCGGGTAAAGATACTGTTTGGACCGCTGGAATTGATATTTCCACAATCATTGATGCCGTTCAGTATTCTTCAAATAGGAATCTGGTAAAAACTATTGATGATCGGATCGACAGAGGTGTAGCCCTTTATCCGCCAAGATATAGTGGCAAATCTATTCAAAGAAAAGAGCCTGGAATGGACACCAATGATGGGAGCGCTGACTTTGAAATTCTTCCGGCTCCTACTCCGGGGAGGCAATAAGGTATGGCTTATTCAAGTGTTCTCTTTTATGACCTTGGGTATAATTTGAACTTTGATAATTTCTTTAGAAAGAAATAATTATGAATTTCTTAAAAATTATTTCTTTGATTCTTATATTTTATTTGTATGGATGTATGCAAAATCCTCCTGTTGTTCAGGACGGAAATGGCTCTGTTGTATTAAAAGCTGTCTGGGACAAATCTCTTGATTCTATACCGGACATTGTTCCTTTGCAGAATGCACAGGTTATTTTGAGCTCTCAATATGGAATGCAGGTCTTTTATACAGGCTCAGATGGCTTTTTGAGATTAAATCACCTCCCTTCAGCAATATATAGTATCTCTATTAAAGCTCATCATCCTGTTGATGCCTCAATTATTCTGGTTGGCGCTGTTCGGAATCTTAATATAGTGTCAGGTCAGACTACTACTCCAACTGATACCGCCAAACCTGTTTCAAGTACTGGTATTGCTATCAATGAAATTTATTCTGCTGGACCCGTGAATAATATCTTTTATATTTATGATTTGTTCTTGGAACTTTATAATTCTAGTGATAGCATTAAATTTCTTGATGGCATGCAGGTTATGAGGGTATCGGGGACAGATAATGGGCTCTACAAACCTGGAGGCGATTGGTACCATAATGGGAAAATGCAGGGCATTACTTATATTTACAAATTCCCCGGAAGACCGGGAGAAAGAAATTTTCCTTTTAATCCTAAACAGTTCCTTGTACTTGCTGGTGATGCAATAGATCATAGAAAAGCTGTTTCAACAAGCATCGACTTATCCCATGCAGATTGGGAGTTTTATAACCAGTACATGGCAGCTGATATTGATAATCCCAATGTCCCAAATCTTATAAATATGCGGCCTGATAATGGGACTAAGTTCTTAATAGGATTGAATGATGATATTGTAGCTGTGGCTTCAGGAGTAGATACCTCATGGAATGAAGGGATAGATATTTCCTCCATTCTCGATGCGGTGCAATATAGAGCTGATATTAATCTTCCTAAATATATTGATGATCGTTTGGATAGGGGAATAGTTCAGGCCCCAGCAAGATACAGTGGTAAATCTATACAAAGAAAAGAACCCGGTATGGATACTAATGATGGAAGTCTTGATTGGGAAATTCTTTCATCACCTACACCGGGGAGGCAATAATAGTATGAAAATGAAATTTATATTTACTGTTTTATTTTTAGGTTTTTTCTTTCCTACATTTTTTTCCCAGAGCCTGAGAACTATGTCTATGGCGGGGATTACAATTCCCCTAAAGGATGTTGATAATTCCTGTGATCCATATGATTTTGGTGGGAATATTTCATATCTGTACCTCGATGAAACTACCTCATGGTTAAAAATTAATCCTTCATTAAATACTAATTGGGGTGATTATAAAAGACCGTATGATGCAAATAATGTAAACCTATACGGAATTAATTTTACGGGTTTAAAAACACTAAGTACTGCCGGAACTTTTATTGGGAGTGTAAGTTATATATACGATTCAAGAATCAATGTTAATCGTTCAGTAAAATATAATACTTATCAGGGCGATCCCTTCTTTATAAATGATACTACTTCGGGGAATATACATTATAATGGACCTGCAGTTAACTTTGGTTATAGCTTTGAATTACTTTCTGATTTATACTTTGGCGCTTCAGTTGGCTATAAAATATTAAATGGTTTTAAAGAAATTTATTCTCAAACTTCTACTGTTCTGAGAGATGTTGACGGATCTCTTGGGCTCACATATAAATTATTTAATTCCGCTTATTTATCTGCCGGTTTTTCAACTTATAACTCTCAGGAAAAACTAACTATAGAATTGGCAGATCCGGTGGATGATGAGATATATAATTATCACGGGGACACTTATTTTATCACTCAGATAGGAAATCCAATCTCTGAAAAGATAAAGGAAGTAGGATATTCGTGGAATTCTCAGTTTTATTTAAATCCTGATAAAAATTCTGAAGCTGGTCTTAATTTTGTCTATTCAAATTCCGATCAGAAAGTCTTGCTTAATAAAAGTGTTAACGGAAATTCTTTACTTGACGTAGAAGATGGGTATTCATATTTCAATGAATATCTGGTCGAATTTAAGGGTAGGTATGACCTTACTCCGGATTTAACAGTAGGGTTAAAGGGCTCCTGGTTATACAATAGTTGCTGGTCCTCCTCTCAGAGTTTTCTTGTCTGGGACTGGAATACTAAAACTGCCGGCGCTGGTATCGGCGCTTCTTATAATATTTCTCCTTTTCTCCTTCTCTCTCTTGAATATAATTATTCCCATGTAAATGCCGATTCTTCTAAATATATAGATGACCATTTTACAACTGTTTATTCAAATGATCATATTATCAGGATTGGTGGAGAATATGAAATTTTTAATAAAATCTTTTTACGTGCCGGTGGTGGATATGGCTTTATCGGCAAAGATATTATTTATGGTGGTAGCAACATTAAATATTTTCTAACTACCTTCGGACTTGGATTCAATCTCTTTGAATCATTCAGTATTGATTTTTTATTAGATTATAATAATTATAAACCCAAACAACTTGATTATTCACACAGTCTCTTTGATGGCTTGATTACTCTTAAGTTGTTTAATATTTAATGGTGGAAATGTGAAAAAATATATTCTTCTTTTTGTAACAACTTTTGTATTGCAAATATTAGTAAATGCTCAAACTTGGCGTTCTGCTTATAATACCCCTATTGTACCCATTTCAGGCGGCTGCATGACAGATCAGAATACTGCCTGGCTTGTCGGTTCTATGTCAATTCCGGGTTCTTTAAGTGCACTCGGTATTTATAAATCAACCGATGGGGGAATAACGTGGATGATTAAATATCGCGTTGATTCCATTTATTCCGGTATGGATATCAGTTTTGTAAATTCAACTACTGGATTTGCTGGTTTTACTCATGGTACAATACTGAAAACAACCGATGGTGGTGATTCTTGGCAGCAAATTTGGATTCCGGATACTACTTATTCAAATACAAAAATTCATTTTTTCGATGCTAATTTGGGATTTTCTTTAGCTACTAATGGTTCTTCAACCAAGATTTATAAAACAACTGATGGAGGAAATACCTGGACTACAACGGCTACTATTGCCAATTCTATGGAAGCCATGGATTTTTATAGCCCTACCACTGGAATAGCAACTGGAAGTAATGGTAATCTTTATTATACAACTGATGGGGTGACTTGGAATAAAGCACCTGTTCCAACTTTTGGGGGAATTAATTATACAAGATCTGATCAATGGGGGCTAAAGTTTATTTCTTCAACTACTGCGGTTTCAGGTGGTTGGGGTTCTTCAGCTGCTGGATTACAACCGACCATCTTTCTTAAAACAACAGATAGTGGCGCTACATGGACCTATATGGCTCAGGCTGCTGCTAATTTGACTTATGTCAATTGTAATTCCATTTATTTTAAAGATCAGTTAAATGGATATGCTGTGGGGGGTAGTACAAACCCTGGTACTGTAATTTTCAGGACTACTGATGGTGGAACAAACTGGGTTTCAATACCTACCGTTGCCGGGTTTAGTGCAAAAATAGTCATGGGATATAACAATCAGGTGATTATTTCTGGTGCTGATGGAAATATAATTATAAGTTCTGATTTTGGAAATTCCTGGACTTCCACGGCTAAATTTCCTGACGGGACTATTTCTTCAATTAATATTATTAACAATGATATTTATTCTTGTGGCTATGATGGCACTTTTTTCAAATCTTCAGATTTAGGTTCAACATTTAATATGAGCTTTATGGTATCTGGTAATAAATGTTTATGGTCCAAAGGGATTTATTTCCTGAATGAAAACTTAGGCTATGCTGCTAGCCAATTTGGTCAGGTGCTAAAAACTACCAATGCAGGGGCCTCTTGGAATCAGGTAAAAACTGACTCTCTCTCGAACTTTATTAATAATTCAGGACTTTATTTTATAAATGAAAATATTGGCTTTGTTGTCGGAAACTACGGTTCAAATGTTGACATAATTTATAAAACTACTGATGGTGGGGGGTCCTGGTCCAATTCTCAGAATAAAGCATTTCAAAACCTTAACTGTATTTCGTTTGCTGACGCTATGCATGGTGCTGCAGGAGGAAATAAATCTTCCATTTTATATACTACGGATCAGGGAACTACTTGGAATCCCGCTACTGTAAATGCTGTCGATCAGTTGGCTATTAACGGAATCAATTTTTATAATGGTTTAAATGGAATTGCTGTTGGAACTGGGATTTTCCTGAAAACAGCCGATGGTGGTGCGACATGGAATGAGATTACTTTTCCTTCGTATCTGCAATCTGCTACAATTAGCGGTATTTGTCATGATTCATCAGGAACCCTATATGCAGTAGGAAAAACTTATTGTATAAAATCAACCAATAGCGGCAATACCTGGCAGAATATTATGGATTCTGTATTTGCTGCTCATACCTATATTACTGCTATGAACAGTATTGCTTTGGATAAGTCAGGGTTTATCTGGATAGCTCACGGTAAGGGAATAATAACTAATTCTCCTGTAACTGGCATTACAAAAGATAAGGTCGAACCTCTTACATTCAGGCTTGAACAGAATTATCCTAATCCGTTTAATCCTTCAACTATGATTAGTTTTACTAACCCGCAAAACGGATTTGTTACATTAAAATTATTCGATATTCTTGGTAGAGAGGTAAGAATAATGTATAAAGGTGAAATGGCTGCTGGAACCCATACAATCAATTTTAACGCTGGCAATCTGCCTAGTGGTAATTATATTTATTATCTGCAGGTGAATGAAAAGTTTATCAGCCGCAAAATGACTTTATTAAAGTAGTATTGTAACTGATTATTATACCTTGATAATAAATTATACATAAACATTAAATCTTATATTTAAAACAGGAATTGTAATGTACAGGCTCAGACAAACTACCTTATTTATTTTCATTTTATCCTTGATTGCTCCTTATTATATATTCGCCGCTGACAAATATGAAGAAGGAAAAGTTTATAGGCACAAACTTAATAATGGACTTACTGTTCTTACTGTAGAAAGACACCTCTCTCCGTTGATCTATCATCAACTCACTTATAAAGTTGGTTCACGTAATGAACAGCTGGGTATTACGGGGATATCCCATATCTGTGAACATATGATGTTTAAGGGGACTCCTACTTATGGTAAGGGCGTTGCCTCTAAAACGATCTCTGATAATGCAGGTATTTTTAATGCCTTTACAATGAATGATATGACAAGTTATTATGAATATCTTCCTGCAAATAAAATTGAAGTGGCTATGAAGATTGAATCTGATAGGATGCAGAATGCTAAGTTCGATCCCGCCGAATTTAAATCAGAGATTGAAGTTATTAAACAGGAAAGAAGAATGAGAACTGAAAGCCAGGCTAATGGGATTTTGCAGGAAGAACTGAATGCCATTGCATTTGACTCTTCTCCCAATAGGGATCCTGTAATTGGCTGGCCTTGTGACCTTAACAGAATTACAAGGGATCAGGCATATAATTATTATAAAACTTATTATACTCCGAATAATTCATTCCTTGTGCTTGTAGGTGATTTTGATACCGATAAAATGCTTGAGTTGGTAAAAAAATATTATGGTGGTATTCCTCAGGGACCGGAAATTAAAGATTTAGTTTGCATCGAAGAACCTCAAAAAGTTAAAAAAACTCTAACGCTATTTCATCCCGATATTACTACTCCGGTCGTTGGCTTCGCATTTCATATTCCTGATATTCTGGATACGGATGCTGCTGCATTGAGAGTCGCTCAAATGTTGTTCTGCGAAAAAAGTCGTGATAGCCGTCTTTATAAAAGACTTGTTGAAACTGATAGGATCGCTTCTATGGCTGCTGGTGGATTTGGTATTGTTAAAGACCCTGGTCTTTTCAAAATCAGCGTCCTTGTTAAACCCGATAGTAGTATAGATAAAGTTGAAAAAATATTCTGGGATGAACTTCAAAAAATGAAAAATGATTTTGTCTCAGATAAAGAGCTGCAGAAAGCCAAGAATAGATATAAATTCTCTCAGGTCGCTGATTATATGAAAAATGGCGACGTTGGTGGTAGGATTGCAAAGTATGAATGTTATTTCGGGTGGGACTTTTTTGATGTCTATGATTCAAGGATTAAAGATGTTAAAAAAGAGGATATCAAAAGGGTAATGAATAAATATTTTAGTCCTGATCAGGTTACCATTACTTATCAGTTTCCTAAAGAAGGAAGTAAAGTTAAAAAACAACAGAATCTTGAAGAGGATAAGAAAAGCGATGAACTTAACTTCTCCCCCGATAAATTCTATTATATGCCTCCTCAGGATGCCATCGAAATTACTGATTCTATGAATCCGTCATCTGGTGATCTGGTTAAGCCAAAGATGATTGCACCGATGGTTAATAAAATGAAACTTGACAATGGGGTCACTTTGTATACTATCGAAAATCACCTCGTTCCTACTATTTCTGTAATTGGTGCCCTTGAAACTGGAATCTTCCCTGAAGGCCTTGATAATGGTGGAAAACCTGGTATGCCGGCTCTGCTAAGTAGTCTTATGAATCGCGGTCCTGAAGGCATTTCTTATAATGATTTCGAAGAAAGATTAGCTTTTGTTCCTTTTTCATTCAGTATAGATGGAAGCTATAAGAATTTTTACTTTCAAGGCAACTCCTTGATCGAGAATGCCGACGAAATGATGAAAACGGGTTTTGATGTAGTTACTAAACCTGCTTTGGATATTGAAGAATTGGAAAAAGTTCGCCCGGAATATATTATCAGCGCAAATAATAGATTAAAAAAAACATCTATGAAGGCATTCTATTATATGTTTAATAATATAATGGGAGATTTTCCAATAGCTAGATATAATGCTTCAGAAGAGTCTATTAAATCTATTACTCGGGATGATCTGGTATCCCTGCATAAAAAATATTTCAGCCCAGGGATTACTACTATGCTTATGATAGGAGATATGACCCCTGAACAAATGAAAGATCTTGCAAATAAATATTTTGGAAAATGGGCTGATCCTTCGGATAAATTAACTGTTGTCCCTACACCAAAAGTAAAGGAAATGTCGAAAAAGGAGATTAAAGTATTTCCTGAAAAAGAATATACTCAGTGTACTATAAATATCGGTTTTGCTCCATTTAATAATATTGATCCTAATGAAAGTGAAATTGTTTCGGCTCTTAATTCTATTCTGGCATCAAGTGCACTTACTTCAAGAATGGGAATCGAATTAAGGGATAAACAGGGCTTGTTTTACGGCATTAAAAGTGAGCTCTGGGTAAAGGCAGATAATGTTGGATATTGGAAATTCAATACACAGACAGCTCCTAAAAATACTGAAAAACTTATAAAGGGTATTTTCTCAGAAATTAAAAAACTCCTCAAAGATGGTGTTACTGATGAAGAATTAGTTACTGCTAAGAATAAACAACTTGGGCTCCTTCCTTTCTTTGTTGAAACTCCCGATGATGCTGCTTCAATTGTTTTCGACCTTTTAATGGAAAAAAGACCTATTGATTCTTTTGATAAAAAAGCCGATAGAATTAAGGCGATCACCAAAGAAGATATTCTTAGAGTTGCTAAAAAATATTTTACAGTTGACAATTTTGTAATTGCTGTCGATGGTCCAATTGAAGAAAATTCCCTCGATAAAATAATAAATGAACTTTAATATTAAAAATTCAATTCATTCATTAATGAGGTTCTTATGAATCTTTATAGATACTTAATCATTTTGATTTTTACTGTTTTCTTGTTTGCTTCTCCTTTTCTTTTAGCCCAGGAAGATTTCCTTTGGGCAAAAGGTTTTGGTCAGGTCTCTGGTATTAATAGTACAGATTATGGTCAGGGAGTGACGACTGATTCGATGGGAAATATTTTCCTTACAGGTCAATTCCAGGGTTTAATTACTTTCCCAAGCGGAGTTGCTATGACCAGCCAGGGAAATTTTGATTATTTCCTTGTTAAATTCGATAAAGATGGAAATGCTCTTTGGAAAAGAAATGCTGGATCAGGTCCGGGTTCTTTTCCGGAAAGAGGTTATGGAGTTAGATTAGATCATTTCGGTAATATAATAACTTGTGGAAGTTTTTTTGCTACTACCACTTGGGAAGGAGGCGGAAACCCCGATATAACTTATACTTCTATGGGTAATTTGGATGGATTTATTGCAAAATATGATTCCGCCGGAAAATTATTATGGGTTAAACCACAGACAAGCGTTTCTCAGATATATACTTATAAAATTGCTATAGATAATTACAATAATATAATTGGTTGTGGATATTTCGGTTCTAACACTTCAGATAGTATAGCTTTTTTCGATACGATATCTATTAAATCAATTAAAGCTCGGGATGGATTTATTGCTAAATATGATCCAAATGGAAATGCAATTTGGGCAAAAAACTTCGGAGGTAGTGTTAGTCTTGACCAGGCTAATTCTGTTGTCGTAGATTCAAGTGGCAATGTTTATGTGTGTGGTATGTCTGCTGGGATTTCCAACTTTAGCGGATTGATTGTTAATTGTGATACAATCGATTCCTGGAAAAATGGATTAACAGCAGATATAATTGTGGCAAAATATTCTCCATCTGGAGATATTATTTGGGCTAAAAATTTTGGTGGACCTAATACAGATGAGGCGTATGATCTTGTTCTTGACGGGTTGGGTCATTTGTATGTAACGGGTTACTTTGATAGTTCTGCAGTTTTTGGATCCTTGGGTATTGTAAATTCTAATGGAACTAAAGGTCCGGATATCTTTCTTCTTAAAATGGATACATCCGGAACTCCTCTATGGGTTCGAAATGGTGGTGGAGCTGGAGTTGTTTCAGGAAGTCCTGGTGAAGAAGGATATAGCGTTGTAATTGATAAATTAGGTTATCCTTGGATTTCTGGTTCTTTTCAGGGGACTGGTAATTTCAGCGGGTCTCAGATCATTAGCAAGGGAGGAAGCGAAGATCTTTTCTTTGCTCAATATAATACTCAGGGTGATCTCCAATTTCTTAAAAGAGCTGGAGGGACAGATATCGATAAGACTTATAATCTATGGGTTGATCTTAATGGGAATATCCTTGCTACTGGAAGATATAGAAATGTTGCCGACTTTGGAGCCCTTACAATTGGTCCCGCTTGGGGTGATGATATCTTCCTTTGTGCAATTGGAAATGCCTTGCCTGTCGAACTATCCTCCTTTAACGCCAATATTAATGGAAGAAATATTATTTTAAATTGGGAAACCAAAACTGAATTAAACTCTAACCATTTTGAGATTGATCGTACATTATTAAGCCCAAATAATATACCCTCGGGTTGGGTCAATATTGGCTCGGTAAAGTCAGCGGGCACAACTGTTTCTCCTAACAAATATAGCTTTACTGAAAAAAATCTGGAGACCGGTACTTACCAGTACCGCCTTAAAATGATTGATAATGATGGCTCTTTTAAGTATAGTAATGTTGTTGAAGTAAAGATTGGTTTACCTCAATCTTTTGATCTAAGCCAGAATTATCCTAATCCTTTCAATCCATCTACCTCTATTAAGTACCAGATTCCTGTTGATGCGAATGTTCTGCTTGAAGTATTCAATATAACTGGTCAAAAAGTGGCTGAACTTGTAAATCAGAATCAAAATGCAGGATTTTATACAGTATCATTTGGATCGACTACAAAATTGTCATCTGGAGTGTACTTTTATCGATTGTTAACTATTGATAAAATAACTGGAAATAATTTCTCCTCAATTAAAAAGATGATGCTTTTGAAATAGAATATTTAATACTGTAAATGTTAAAACGATTAAATAATATATAGTACTTAATTGTCCTATGCGTGTATAATGTAAATATATCGTGTGCTTTTTCATTTCTCAATTATTGGAGGTAATTTATGAAAAAACTGTACTTTGTAGCTTTAGTTTTATCAATGATATGTAACATTTTCCCACAAACTTGGCAGGTGCAGAGTTCTAAACCTGCAGGCGTTGCTTTGTATGATGTTGTCTCTCTATCCTCTACAAAAGTTATAGCTTTCGGTATGGTAGGTAAGGAAATGATTTCAACAGATGCTGGTGAAACTTGGACTGCTAATAGCAATCTTAATGTTCCGAATGATATTTGGGGTTCTTATTTCCTCTCAGATAACACTACTGGATGGATCGTTGGAACTGGCGGTCTGATAATGAAGACTACTGATGCTGGTAATACTTGGGCATCCCAAACATCGGGTACTATAAACCAGCTATATGATATAGAATTTTATGATGCCAGTAATGGCATAGCAGTAGGAGATATAGGAACTGTTTTAACAACAACTGATGGTGGAACAACCTGGGTAACTCAGGCACAACCAGGAGTTGGACCTGGATTTGGTCCTATTTATAAAGTGGCAATTGTTCCCGGTTCCACTACAGATGTTTGGATTGGGTTAAACAATTCAACAACAGCACCAAAAGAAAAGCTCATGAAATCAACCAATTTCGGTGTTAGCTTTTCTAATATTTCATCTGCTGCATTAACTCTTGCTACATATAGTATTTATATAAAGGATGCCAGCAATATTTTAATAGGTATTTCTTCGGGTGGTTTAAAGTATACTACTAATGGTGGTACTACTTGGAGTACGCAAAGCGGTAACACATATCAAATTTATGATGTTAAAGCAATAACCTCTACAAATGCCTTTGCTGTTGATGCAAAAGGTGTGGTTCTTTCAACTACAAATTTCGGTGGATCTTGGACAAAAACACAAACATCCTCTACTGCTCAACTAAGAGCAGTTTGTTATAATACCGGTTTTATAATTGTAGTAGGAAATGCTGGTAATATATATAAAAGTACCGATGGGGGTACAACTTGGGTCGCCAAATATACTGCTTGCGACCAGGCGTTTATAAGGAATATTATTTTTAAGGATGATAATAATGGTTTAGCAGGTGACCAAGTAGGTAATTTATGGAAGACAACCGATGGAGGTGCAAATTGGTCTGTATTGCATAATTTTAATACTAGTTCAACTAACCAGATTTATTACGTTTCCATGCCCACTGCTAATACCTGGTATGTTGCTTGTGATCATACTACATTATGGAAAACTACTGATGCCGGTTCTACTTTTTCACAAATTACAACTACTGGTATTTCGGGAACAACAACAACTTTCTGGTCAATAGCTTTTGTTGATGACCAAAATGGCATTGTTGGTACCCAGGGTGGAGTAGTATTAAGAACAACAAATGGCGGTACCTCTTGGACTGATGTTTCTACACTTTCCGGTTTTGGTCCTCTTGGTTATACCGTAAATTATATTGAAGCACAGGGTCCATCTACTTTTTATCTTGCTGGTGGGAGCGCATCTAAAGCTTTATTAGCAAAATCAACAGATGGAGGTGCTAGTTTTTCTACTTTAACAACCTCGAATTTTACAAGCTTTTATACCGTAAAATTCAGGGACAAGAATTTGGGGATTGTAGGACGTTCAAATGGTTCAATCCTGAAAACAACAAATGCTGGTGCTACTTGGGATTCAGTAACCACAACTGGAACAACCGGCGCTATTTATTCGTTCGTTTTTAGCGGCTCAACTGTTTGGTTATGTGCTTCTACTGGTGATATTGCACATTCAACAGATGTTGGCGCTACTTGGACCTTGGATAAAAAACTTACTTCTAATCTCCTTTATTGTTTAGCAATTTCGAATAATAACCTATGGATATCTGGTGGTGAAGGCACTATTTATAAAGGGACTATCTCTTCCCATTCATTAACACTAAACCTTTCTGCACTACTTGAGGCTATGTATGTTACTGGTGGAACAGCAATGACTATGGCTCCATCTGTGACTGTTGAACTTCATGATGCTTCTACTTTCGCAGTTGTTGAATCAAAGACAGCTACTTTAAGTACTGCAGGAGTTGGCTCATTCTTATTCACAACTGCAACAAACGGCACGCCTTACTACATAGTCGTAAAAAGCCCTACCACAGTAGAAACCTGGAGTGCAACTGTACATAGTTATTTTAATAATTTATTAAGCTATGATTTCACCTCAGGTGTTGGTCAGGCTTATACTGACGGAAGCATGGATCCTATGGGAACTCATAGTGGCAAGACTTGTATATACAGCGGCGATGTAAATCAAGATGGTCAGGTTACCAGTGATGATTTCACAGGCGTAGATAATGATAACACAAATTTTGATTATCATATTTCTAATGATGTAAACGGAGACGGTCAGGTAACCAGTGATGACTTCACATTTATTGATAATAACAATACCAATTTTGTAACCAGACAAGTTCCTCCTGGAGCTCCAAGTCATCTGGTAAAACGCACTGTAAAGAATCATGTTACGCAGATAAAAAGTTCAGTAAACTAAAAAGAATAGTATTATATGGGTATGCCTGATGGCATACCCATATAAATATAAAAATACAAGTTATTCAATAACTAAAAGGAAATATAAAATGAGACACAAATCTCTACATTCTATCATGTTCGCACTACTTATG
>JARLHD010000447.1 GCA_031292435.1 Ignavibacteriaceae bacterium | reverse complement strand
TTAATTGTACTCAGCTATCTTGTTCCAACCGTCAAGAAAACAGAGACGAAAATGGCAAGTAGAAGTGCCGGTATATAAATTGGCCACTGTGGAAATCCACGGAACATGAATATATGTGACATATAATATAAAAATTCAGTCAAGTTTTTAATTTAGAGGCTGTCTTAAAATAACATTTTTCTCATTTGCTTAAAGATTTGATACTACTCAGTCGTCTAATCATAATGTGTATCATAGCTGCGTATATGAATGCCTGACTGGATTCCGTCAATCCTTCGTAATCTTTACTCAAACGTCGATATCTACCTAGCCATCCAAAAGTACGCTCTACAACCCATCTTCTAGGAAGTACTTGAAATCCTTTAACATCATCGCTACGCTTTACTATTTCCAATATCCAACCACAAACTGAATTTACCCAATCAACCAGTTGACCTGAGTAGCCAGCATCAGCCCAAATGAGCTCCAATCGAGAAAATGTTCCTTTAATTTGTTCCAAAACGAGTTTAGCTCCATCTCGATCCTGGATATTAGCTGTATGGACTACAACTATCAGCAATAGTCCTATTGTATCCACCAGAATGTGCCGTTTTCTCCCTTTAACTTTCTTGGCAGCATCGTAACCACGTTCTCCTGGTGTTTCAGTAGTTTTTACTGACTGGCTGTCTAAAATCGCTGCACTAGGCTCTGGTTCTCTGCCATATGCAATTCTAAGTTCAGTCCGAAGTGCAGCATTTATACGCTCCCAAAGTCCGTCAATTCGCCAAAGACGGAAATAATGGTAGACAGTTTTCCAATGTGGAAAGTCATGGGGTAACATTCGCCAAGAACAACCAGAACGCAGCAAATAAAAAATGCCATTCAATATCTCCCTATAAGGATGAACCCGTTTTCTACCCTTATTAGCGTCGGGGTTAGGGAAATAAGGCTTAATTATCCCCCAATTTTTATCAGATAAATCAGTTAGATAAGGAATTCTATTGTTTTGTTCTGACACTAACGAACGATATAGATACAGGTATTATTTAATTTTAAGACACGCTCTAAGAGACGACTTTAACAACTACTTTGAGAAGAAGATTAATGAAAAATCCACATTACGAAAAATCGAAATATATCATAGCTATTCTCATGCTTGGACAGGCATTCAATTTGCTGATGTACTAGCCTGGTCTCAATTCCAAAAAGTTGAGCATGGAAACGGTGAGTTCATGGATATAATGAAAATAGAACAAGAGGTATATTCAGTTTGGTACAAAAAAAGTGATTAACAGCACCAATAAGGACTCTTGGACGTGCATCTCAAGGTGCACTGCCTCACTGGTTTTACCTGTTAATATATTATTACAACACATACCTATAAAAAACTATTTTTGAAAAAACTTAGAACTTGATATTTCGGGATAAATTGAACCTCAAAAATTCAGCCCATTAGAGCCAATCAGAAGAGCTCCATAGATGAAACATACCAGCCTATGAAATATCATCAAATCTTGCGCCCGAGACGAAGTCCCATTTCATTATGGGAGTTTTAACAATTCTAAACGGATATTTCAGATTAAAATATCAATTCTACAATTGGATAACGGAAAATAAGCAGT
>JARLHD010000446.1 GCA_031292435.1 Ignavibacteriaceae bacterium | reverse complement strand
CATAATGTATCCTGTAAATTGTTAGACTTTTACTCTTTCCATGTATGCGCCGGTTCTTGTATCAACTCTTAAGACATCATTAACATTTATAAACAGAGGGACATTTATAGTAGCGCCGGTTTCGAGTTTAGCAGGTTTATTAGCGCCAGTAGCGGTATCGCCGCGGAAGCCGGGTTCAGTTTCAATTACTTTAAGATTAACAAAAATAGGTATATCAACATTTATAATATCGGTACCATTGAAAAGAATTTCAACTTCTTCAGCTTCTTTAAGATAGGCAACTCCGTCGCCAAACAGATTAGCAGGGATGTTGATTTGTTCATAGTTATCGTTATCCATGCAGACCAGGGAATCACCTTCCTTGTAAAGAAATTGATATTTGCGTCTATCGACACGAACAATTTCGATCGTTTCACCTGATCGAAAAGTATTATCCAGAACCTTACCGGTCCTAAGATTTTTTACCATAGTTCTAACAAAAGCGCCCCCTTTTCCGGGTTTAACGTGCTGGAACTCGATAACCGTATAGAGATCATTTTTAAATTTAATAATTAGACCATTCCTGAGATCAGAGGTATCTGCCATAAATATGCGGTAATATGTTAGTGATTAAATAGGGGGAAAAAATATAGATTTAAGGGTTCAATGTCAATAAAAGGTCAATATACAATTTTGACAGTTTTAATAAAAAACAGGGCTATTTATATGAATTTATGCCCATTTTCATATAAAAAGTGACGAAAACTGATAATAATAATTATTTAGTTTAAGGTGATATATGAACGGGCACCCCGAAAAAGGTGCCATATAAGTTCATTAAAAGATTATTGTTCTAACGTGAGAGTATATTTATCAATTTCTCTGACAGCGGGTGATGTTGGATAGTCTTTCTTAATTTTATCGAAAAGTTCTTTAGCATCCTCATTTTTGCCAGCAGTCATATAATTCAGACCTGACTGGAGGAGATACTCAGGATTGAGTACATCTGCATCTGAGACAAAGGCAGCTTTTTTATATAAGTCAGCTGCTTTTTCATAATTCTTTTTTGAGGACAGATATCCTGCCTGACCAGCGAGGGCAGTAGCTTTAAATATTTTATTACTTCCGCTATAATCCTGATAATACTTATAAGCTTCATCTAATTTACCAAGGAAGTTATAAGAATTAGCAATATAAATCTTAGCTATTTCCCCATTATCGGTACTGCCATAGGAGTCGACAATTTTTTTAAGTCCGATTAATTTAGTACCGGCTCTTCCTTCGATAGCCTCGAGATAATTACCTGAATCATATATACTCATAACGCGGCTAAGTTCGGTACCGGCGATCTCATTATTTTTTTTCCTGTTATTCATAAACAAGACAATAGCCAGAATAACAACAGCCAGGATAGCGACATAGGTTGCGAGGCGGTTTTTATTTTCCTCGAAGAAGGCAATAGTTTTGTAGTATGTAGTAACGAGTTTATCTTCTTTAATTTGTTTTTTAGACAGTTTTTTTCTTTTAGTAAGCATTTACCAGAGTCCTTAAGATAAAGGTTAGTTAATAAATAAAAATAATGGAAGCAAATTTAAGATTATATTTAGTAATGTTCCATTAAAAAGAGTAAAAAAGTACGCCCAGAAGGATTCGAACCTTCAACCTTTGGAACCGGAATCCAACGTTCTATCCATTTGAACTATGGGCGCAGTTGAAATTCGAACGTTAATCAGCGTTTTGCGATACAAAGATAAGAAGAATTTTGTTAATAATTGAACAAAATGGTTGTCACTTTGGGATACTTATTAATCAGCATCATTTTTTTAACCTGAGAGAACTGCCCCGCCTCCAACTTATAAAAATATATTCCGCTTGGAAGATCAGATGCATTAAAGCCACTGGAATAAGTCCCTGCATTCTTAAATCCGTTCTCCAATATTTTGACCGGAATCTTTACAAAACTATCGTATCACAAATTATTTATATCCAAATTAGTGACTCTTTACAAAT
>JARLHD010000445.1 GCA_031292435.1 Ignavibacteriaceae bacterium | reverse complement strand
GAGAGAGCTATAAATAGCGAACATGGAAATTATTTAATTAGAGTTATTTTCTTTGTGTCTATAAAGTTTCCTGCTTTCATTTGGTAGTAGTATATGCCGCTGGCGAGGTTATGGCCGTTGAATACTATTTCATAACTTCCTGCGGGTTTTGGTTCATTTACTAATGTTGCCACTTCTCTACCAAGGGCATCGAATACTTTTATTGTTACAAGTATATTTACGGGTACCTGGTAGCGGATAGTAGTGGTTGGATTCCAGGGATTGGGATAATTTTGCCCCATTTCAAATTTAATAGGGGCTACAATTTCTGCATTTACAATGTTACTATACTTAGAAGAACCATCGAGATCAACTACCTTAAGTCTGTAGCTATATTTACCTGCATTAACATTTTTATCAATGTAGGAATAATGTTTGGGTGAATTGCTGTTACCTGATGCTTGTACCGATGCAATCTTTTGCCAGGTATTGCTATTGACTATACTCTTTTCAATTTCAAAAGATGCACAATTAATTTCCGTTGCTGTATTCCAGTTTAACGTTACATTGTTACTATTTACGGATATGGTAAATGTAGTTAGTTCAATAGGTAAAGCAGAGACTGAGCTATCATTAATACAACGAACGCAATTCCCACCAATTCTATAAACAGGGCTTCCATATATATTAGTGTCCGCTCCTACTAGTTGGAAGGCATATGAACCTGAAACATCATAATTAGTCGAAGTCCAGTAAACCGTATTACTTCCTAAAAAACTAAAATATCCTTGTGAAAAGATGCCAGTTAACAGGCTAGAGAATCCTGTTGCGTTTGTTCCTACTCCCCGACCTGTTCCCTGTCCTATTTCTTTGAGCTTATTTCCGTTATATCCGACTAATGTTCTAAGTGTTAAATATTCATTTCGTGTAGGTAAATGCCAACCTATAGGACAGATTCCTTTTGCACCTTCTGTTGTGTCATATTGCATAGCTTCATCCCATTGGTATAAGCCACCATATATTGAACATTTGATTGAATCATCATTATAACAGTATTTTTCAATTATTCCATTATCTGATGGATTCTGGGTTGAATCTATCATTGTCCCAATATTTAGGTTTTCTTTTAACCAGCAT
>JARLHD010000444.1 GCA_031292435.1 Ignavibacteriaceae bacterium | reverse complement strand
TTTATAGAAGGCAAACAGTTCATCGCTGAAATCATTGCCAGTCCATCTCATGCTGATGGGAGGAGATTTAAATCCTTTATTAGTATAGAGAATTGAGAAGGGATGAATATCAGAAATTATAGGACCACGGTGGGTCAGTTTGATTGTAATCTCGACATCCGGTTTATTTTTGACTTTTATGGTTTCTTTATAGGAAGTTAAGTTTTTCCATGCACCATTTAGGAGATACTTTTTACCTGTAGAGTCTAATTTTTCAATATAAAAGTCAGCATCATCGGCCATGATATTAGTGAGAGTCCAGGAGATATTATCGTTTTTACCGATGACAATTCCAGGCACACCCGGAAGAGTGACACCAGCGCTAGTTTCCTTGCCACTTTTTATGACAGCGGCATACCATCTTCCCGGGGCACTATATTCGAGGTGCGGATCATTTGCTATAATTGGTTTACCGCTTTGTGATTTTGATGCGTCAACCACCCAGTTATTAGATCCTATATGCGTTCCGGTTAGACCCATAAACTCACGGAAATTCCTATCAGTTTCCATGAGGCCTTTATCTAAATAGGCTAAATTTCTTAATTCGGAGGGGATTATATAAGGGCCATTTTCCTGATAGTTGGGAAGGATTTTTTTTACTTTATCTTCACCTAATTTGAGTACAAGATCAGAGAAGGAAAAGTCAACCCACCAGCTGATATTAAGCTGCCATGCCATCATCCTGATTACGAGAAGACTATGTTCCGGTTTCCATTCATACGGATCATATCCAAGAGCATCAAATTCGACCGGGTAATGTCCCTTGGCGTTTTTAATATAGAGGTTAATTCCATTAGAATATGCTGTTAACAATTTCAGACTTATAGGATTTAGTTTTTTGAGGTTTTCAATAGAATTTCTTTTGAGACCGACAGTAAGGAACATTTTGTCAAAAGGGAGTGCATCTTCACCCAGGATTTCACTAAGTCTACCCTCACCTGCCCGTCTTGCAATATCCATAACGAATAATCTTTCCTGGGCATGAAGGTAGCCAAGAGCAAAGGCAGCGTCCTCATCATTTTTAGCAATGATATAAGGAACAGCGAGTGAGTCACGGTAAATCTGTATATCATCAGAAATATATTCCGAATTTATTTCACCGTTATATTTGGGCAGAGAGGCAGATAACATTTTGTAGAATATTATACCTCCTACTATTACAATTATTACAAATGTAATAAACAGACCTATGATTATTTTAATCCAGCGCGGCATTATCTACTATTATATCTAATTAATATTTTCATTTATAATGTTAAGGAACTTTAACTAAATGTTTCAAGATGAATTTAAATGTTTATGGATTGGCGATGACAATTGTTTATTATGAACCAATTAATTTTACATGCGACTTCCACATTTATTGCAGTACATGCTGACTAAATCATTTTCTGAACCGCAATTTTGGCAGAATCTCATTCTTACACCAGGGGTATGGACATCATCAGGTTTGTACATAACCCTTTGCGAAAATAAATAAGCATTATACATAAATAAGAGAAGAAAAAGGATGATGGCTATATAAAAGCCAGATGCACACTCTACTGTTAAAGGCTGGTAATTTATCTTGCCAAGGATAGTTTCAGAAATAACAGTATTCAAAAAGAATATAGACAGAACTCCCAACAAACCAGCGATTGCCGAGCCTATATCTGAGAATTTTTCAAAGAAGGAAAAGATAAGTCCTCCAATAGCCAAAAGAAGGGCTATTAAAGCTAGTGGTTGAGGGGAAACTGTATCTGATTTTGTTCCATTATTGAAATCATTCTGTTGGGCAGAGGTACTATTTAATCCTTTAGCCAGGTTATTTGAAGAAATAGTAGTGCCTGTTACCAAATCATATCCCGTAATTGATGTGATTTTTTGCTGCTGACAAGTAATATTAAAGAAAGGGAGAAAGAACGATATTATTATGATCACAAATAATAAGGGATTTAAGAATTTTTTTAGTTCCTCCATGGCATGATTCCATAAATATTTTTAATACATCAACTTAAATTTTTATTTTTAAATATCAAACAAAAGCTGTTAATTAAACATTGATATTTTATTTAATTATCAAAGTGGTGGATTCTAATGAAATGTATTGTACAGAAGTTTGGGGGGAGCAGTGTTGCAGATATAGATAAGATTAAATTAATTGCCAATAAAATAGCAAAAACAAAAGAAGAAGGGTATAATATTGCTGTTGTTGTTTCAGCTATAGGAAAAACTACTAACCAATTAATTGAAATGGCAAGACAAATTTCTTCCAATCCTCCCAAAAGAGAAATAGATATGCTGCTAAGTACCGGAGAGAGAACCACAATGGCTCTGCTCTGTATAGCTTTGAACGAATTGGGTATTGAAGCAGTATCGTTGACCGGTTCGCAGGCAGGAATTGTTACAAATGATGTACATAATGATGCAAAAGTAATTGAGGTGCGTCCTTTTCGAGTACAGGACGAAATGGAGAGAGGAAAGATAGTGGTGGTTGGAGGGTTTCAGGGGGTAAGTTACAGGAGGGATATTACAACTCTTGGGCGGGGAGGATCGGATACAACAGCAGTTGCCTTAGCAGCTGCACTTAATGCTGAAAAATGTGAAATATATTCTGATGTTCCGGGAGTTTATTCAGCGGATCCATCTATTGTGGCTGCTGCAGAACATCTTCCTGAAATTTCATATCAGCAAATGCAGGAAATGAGTCTTGCAGGGGCTAAGGTAATGAATGCCGTCGCAATTCAATTTGCAAAAGAAGCAAATATTGCCATTTATGCAAGGAGTACATTTGAACCTGGGAAGGAAACTATAATAAGAAGAATGCCATCAGGGGCAACTAAAGGAGTAAAGGCTGTTGTAAGTGAATTAGAGATTGCAAGAATTAAATTATCCGGATTAGCAGCTGAAGATAAATTCAAAGAACTATTATTACATTTCAAAAACAACCAAATATCGTTAAAAGAATTAAATTACTTTACTGATTCTGAAAATAAAACGAATATTTCATTTATAATTTCATATTCAAATATTTATGGTTGGGAGAAAATAAAGGAGCAGTTGGGATTAAAGTATCCGGAATTTATACAAATTGAAGAGACCCTTTCTGCTATCTCATTGATTGGAGAAGGACTGACGAATGATGTGGATATACTAAATGATACTATTTCTTATTTAGAACAGAATCAAATAAAAATATTTGGAATAGCAACAACCTCCTTCCGGATTTCTCTTCTGATTGAGAGAAAGAAAATTAAAGATGCAGTAAAACTCTGCCACAAGAAGTGGCTTGAATAATTCCTCTTAATTAGTCGATTATTAAATTAGATATTTAATATCATTTAAAATAAAAAACCCCGATTACTCGGGGTTTTATAAATTAAATTTGGCAACTACCTACTCTCCCACACACCTGCGCATGCAGTACCATCGGCGTACTGGGGCTTAACTTCTCTGTTCGGAATGGGAAGAGGTGTAACACCCAGGCTATAATCACCAAAATTAAAACTGATTATCAAAATTAAAGAAAGAAGAAAGAGTTGAGCCAAGGAATATAACGATCAAGCAATCGTAAAATGTGAATAAAAATTTAATGGTTAAGCCT
>JARLHD010000443.1 GCA_031292435.1 Ignavibacteriaceae bacterium | reverse complement strand
GCCTTGTATCTGAACGCCGTCAGCACCTGCTTCTTTGCACCTCTCAGCAGCTAGAGCAAAACTATGAATAACACTTTGTATTTCTTCTTTAGTCATACTTTTGGCTGATTTATATTCAGAAAGCATAAAATCAGATGGAGCAAGTGGCTCATTTCCATTATCTGGATTTGCTCCTACACCAAAATGCCCTATGTGTGCAATAATCTTGCAATCCTGGGCGTGAACTTTATTAACTATCTTACTTAATCCGGGAACAAAATCATCATCGTACGCCTTTACAATATTGGGAAATAACCTTGAGTTTTCATCAATCCCAATCAATCCGGTAATTACTGCGCCTGCGCCTCCTGCCGCAAGCTTTTCGTAGATAGAAATTAACTTCTCGGCAATGTGCCCATCTTGATCAGCAGCTCCCTCCACTGTTGCACTACGAATTATACGATTTTTTAAGGTTATTGCTCCCACATTCGCTTTTTCAAAAATTGTTTTCATTATAAAATCCTCCTTATTATTTTGTAACTTTTTTAGTTACAACTACATTTTTAAAAATTTCAACCCAATATTCACTCTGTGAATAAAAGGCATTTATCATAATTTATTTTATTATTATTTAAAAACCTTACACCCAAATCCACTTTTAAAATCGTAACATTTATTACAAGATATACACTTTGATTTTCTTCTGTTGCCTGAGCCCCAAATATTTGGCAATTCAGGTTCACAAATAAGAGGACGGCATAAGCTTATTGCCTGTATTTTACCTTTATTTAACCATTCTTCGATCATATCTGGTGTGCGGTACCATCCGACACTTATTACGGATGCATTCACTTTCTCTGCAACCTGCATTGCATTTTGAGCAAACACACCTTCTTTATCAGAACTTGACATTTTCCTTGTGGCAGCGCTTTCAGGAGAAATGCCTATGCCACCGCTTATTTCAATTCCATTTATACCCAACTTGTCTAGCTCACAACATACCCATAAACATTCTTCAAGACTAAGTCCTTCGCTTACATAATCCTCTCCATTAATTTTAATCCAGATAGGGTAGTCATTACCAACCTTTTCTCTAATGGCAGCATATACTTCAAATACAATTTTCGCACGATTAGAAATATCTCCTCCATATTCATCATTTCGTTTATTAAAAAACGGACTAAGAAACTGACTGAGCAAATAACCGTGTGCACCATGTATCTGAACGCCGTCAGCACCTGCTTCTTTGCACCTCTCAGCAGCTAGAGCAAAACTATGAATAACACTTTGTATTTCTTCTTTAGTCATACTTTGGGCTGATTTATCTTCAGAAAGTACAAAGTCAGATGGAGCAAGCGGTTTGTTTCCATTATCGGGATTTGCTTTTGCACCACAATGCGCTAACTGTACAATAATTTTACAATCCTTGGTGTGAACTTTATTAACTATCTTACTTAATCCAGAAACAAAATCATCATCGTACGCCTTTACCATATGTGGAAAAACCCGTGAGTTTTCATCAACTCCCACCATGCCAGTAATTGCTGCGCCTGCGCCTCCTGCCGCAACCTTTTCGTAGATAGAAATTAACTTCTCAGTAATATGCCCATCTTGATCAGCAGATCCCTCCTGTGTTGCACTACGAACAATACGATTTTTTAAGGTTATTGCTCCCACATTTGCTTTCTCAAAAATAGTTTTCATTATAGAGACCTCCTTATTATTTTATAACTTTTTTAGTTACAACTACATTAAAAAAAATTACAACTCAATATTAACTCTGTTAGCAAAAGGCATCTGTCATAATTTATTTTATTATTATTTAAAAACCTTACACCCAAATCCAGTTCCTACATCAAAACATTTATTACACGATATACATTTTGATTTTTTTCTGTTACCTGCTTCCCAAATACTTGGCAATTCAGGTTCGCAAATAAGAGGACGGCATAAGCTTATTGCTTCTATTTTCCCTTTATTTAACCACTCTTCGATCATATCTGGCGTACGGTGACATCCGACACTTATTACGGATGCATTCACTTTCTCTGCAATCTGTATTGCATTTTGAGCAAACACACCTTCTTTGTCAGAACTTGACATTCTCCTTGAGTAACCAGGAATGCCTATACCACCGCCTATTTCAATTCCATTTATGCCTAACTTATCTAGCTCACAACATACCCATAAACATTCTTCGAGAGTAAATCCTCCGTCTACATAATCCTCTCCATTAATTTTAATCCAGATAGGATAATCCTCTCCAACCTTTTCTCTAATGGCAGCATATACTTCAAATACGATTTTAGCACGATTAGAAATATCTCCTCCATATTCATCATTTCGTTTATTAAAATACGGGCTAAGAAACTGGCTGAGCAATTTACCGTGTGAGCCTTGTATCTGAACGCCGTCAGCACCTGCTTCTTTGCACCTCTCAGCAGCTAGAGCAAAACTATGAATAACACTTTGTATTTCTTCTTTAGTCATACTTTTGG
>JARLHD010000442.1 GCA_031292435.1 Ignavibacteriaceae bacterium | reverse complement strand
GTCAGGAATAAAATACCGCACTTTTAGTGCTAAATCAACAGATGTTTACGGAAGCGGTGATATCACTTATGAAATAGGGACTTATGAACTTACTTTTTCCCTTCCAAATAATACAACAGAAATGAAGGATCATGGAAAATACTTGAACATTTGGCAGAAACAAGCTGACGGTTCCTGGAAACTTAGAGCCGATACCTGGAATTCCGATGTTAACCCTATGTCAATGAACCAGGCTGGAGCAAAATCAATGGATGATAATAAATAAACAATGTTTAAGATATAATGAATATTAATTATTGTAAAGGAGGATTCTATGAGATCAATGTTAAGTTTGATTATTGTTGGAATTATTCTATCGGCTGCTAATCTATTCGCACAATCTGATTATTCATCTGAATTGAAAATGAATATTAATAAAATTACTGATACATATTCAAAGGCCATGTTGAGCGGAGATTATAATACGATTGCAGGTTTTTTTGCTGATGATGCAATCTATTTACCGGCTTATAATCCCACCCTGCATGGAAAGGATGCAATACTGGAAAGCAATAAAAAAGATGTTGAGTCAGGTATGAAATATAGTACCTTTAAGATCAATTCTACAGATGCTTTTGGAAGCGGAGATCTTGTTTATGAAATTGGTACTTTTGAAGTTAACTTCACTGTGCCAAATAATACAACTGCAATGAATGATCACGGAAAGTATTTGAATATTTGGCAGAGACAAGGTAACGGTTCCTGGAAACTTAAAGTGGAAACCTGGAATTCCGATGTTAACCCGATGTCTATGAATCAGGCAGGGGCTAAATCAAAAGAAGATGAAAGTAAATAATAATTAAAAAAGCCGTCTTAATTTTTAAGACGGCTTTTTTGTCTACCAGATCTTAACTCTCTTTGATTCAGGACGATACATTGCATCCCCCTCCTTTATATTGAAATCAGAATAGAATTCTGAAATGTCACTGTATGGACCATTTACTCTAAGAAAATTTGGCGAATGAACATCTGTCATTACTCTTTGTGCAAGGGATTCGTTCCTTTGATGCCCTAACCATGAATATGCATAGCCGAGCCAGAATCTTTGTCCGGGAGTGAATCCATTAATTAGCTTTCCTTCTTTATATTGCTCAGTCTTCTTAAATGCATCATAGCCCGTAACAAGCCCGCCTAAATCGGCAATGTTTTCACCCAGTGTTGCCTTTCCATTGATATGCATACTGTCAAGTACTATGTAATTATTAAATTGTTCAACCATTAAATCGGTTTTTACTTCAAACTTCTTTACGTCTTCATCTGTCCACCAATTCTGAAGGTTTCCTTTTGGATCATATTGCCTTCCTTGATCATCAAATCCATGAGTCAATTCATGACCTATTGTTGAAGCCCCTCCGTATGAATAAACAAAAGCATCGTCTAATAATGAATCGGGTACACCCGGTACTACAAAACCGGCATATGGAAGAACAATTTCATTATTTGATGGGTTATAATAAGCGTTGTATGTCTGAGGTGTCATATCCCATTCTGATCTGTCAACAGGTTTACCCAGCTTATTTATCTCACGGTTAAACCAGAATTCATGAACCGCAATTGTATTACTCGCAAGGGATGAACGGTCAACTGACAGTTTTGAAAAGTCCTTCCACTTGTCAGGATAACAGACCTTTTTTGTTACAGCAGCTAATTTAATTAGTGCTTTTTCTTTTGTTGCACTGCTCATCCAGTCCAGGCGTTTAACCCTTTCTCCGAAAGCTGCCATTATATTATTAACAAGTTGCTCATATCTTTCTTTAACTTTAGGCGAACAGTATTTCTTTACATAAACCTGCCCAAGTAATTCACCCATAGCGCCTTCTGTATAATCCTGTACCCTTTTCCATCTGGGTCTTTGTTCTTTTACTCCACTCATCACCGTTCCCTTGAAATGAAAATTTTCATCGTTAAAGGCACTGCTCAATCTGTCTGCCATTGAATTGATGAGCCCCCATTTCAGATAAGCTTTCCATTGATCTATATTGAATTTATTAATAGCTGCATTTAGCTGATGGAGGAATTCGGGTTGCCCTACTATTACATCGTCAAGCTTCTTTATTCCCATTTCACTAAAGATGTGTACCCAATTAATATTCGGAGTACTCTTTTGAAGTTCTGTAATTGTCATCTTATTATAATTTGTGTATGGGTCGCGGAGATCCTCCAGTTTGCGCGATGAATCAGCTAAAAAAAGTTCGATTTCGTAAACTGATTTCTCATCCATTTTTGCAATGTTCTGATTTTCACCAAGAAGTAAAAACATTTTTGAAAGATGAATATTATATTCCTTTCGTATATTTTCAGTCCGTGCATCATTCCGGAAATAATATTCTCTGTTCGGAAGTCCCAATCCACCTTGCCATAAATAAAAAGCCCATTGATCACTGTTCTTCTGATCCTGGCCTACAAAATCACCAAACATTGCATCTACTCCAATTACCTGGAGCCGGGCAACAACATCAAGTAGTTCCTTTTTATTTTGAATAGTGTTGATTTTACTTAGTACATGACTAAGTGGGGTAATCCCTTGCTTCTCTATATTTAAAGTATCCATACCTGAATAATAAAAATCACCAACTTTTTGTTCGCTTGTTCCTTTTATATATTTATGCGAAGATGACTCCTCCAGTATTGATTTTAGTCTGGCATAAGTTTCTTCCTGTACAAGATTTCCTATCCCCCATGCACGCTCCGAAACGGGAATTGGATTATTCTTCATCCATGTCCCTGTAGCATATTTAAAGAAGTCTGTTCCTGGGTTTATACTTTTATCAATATTCTTTGTTAGGAAATCTCCTTCTTGTGAAAAGATGTTTGTCGAACAAAAAATAATAAGGGTTAAAGCAAAAAGCTTAAAATGTTTCATATTATTGTACTTTATGTTAAGAAATAATTTTATATAAGGCTAAAAATAGATAATAAACTTCTAAGTGGAAATATATTTTATTTTTCATTTCTTTTTTATTTTATATTAAATTGTTCCCGGAAATAAAGTTCTCATCCCTGTTTCAATAATTTAATTCAATAAAGGAATATGATGAAGATCCTTAAGTTTGGCGGCTCATCTATTAGAGATGCCGAAAGAATAAAAAATGTAATTAATATTGTAAAAAATGAATTAAAAGATAACAGTATCATAGGTATTGTGTTCTCTGCCTTTCAGGGGGTTACGGATGAATTGTTAAATGTTAGCAGGCTGGCTGCTGATAGGAATGAATTGTATCTCATCGAATTATCCAAAATTAAAGAAAGGCACATAAAAACAACGGTTGAACTGCTTTCAGCAAAAACTCTGATTAAAACTGAAGCTTCTGTAATTAGAGTTCTTGATGAGCTTGGTGAAATATTAAAAGGCGTGTATCTTATTAAAGAACTTTCTCCCAAAACCCTGGATCTTGTTCTGAGCTTTGGTGAATTGTTATCTAATAATATTATTAGTTATGCATTCCTCGACAATAAAATTGAAAATGAACTTCTTGATGCCAGGGATATTATTGTTGCTGATAGGAATTTCGGATCAGCACGCGTTTTATTTGATAAAACTGATAATAACATTATAAATTATTTTAAGGAACATAAAAAACTTCAGATTATTACAGGCTTTGTTGCTTCAACTCTTCAAAAGGAAACAATAACCCTTGGTAGAGGGGGATCGGATTATACTGTTTCAATTATTGGAGCAGCCCTTGGTGTCAATAGTATTGAAATCTGGTCAGATGTGAACGGTGTACTTACTGCTGATCCCAAAAAAGTCAGAGATGCCTTCTCAATTTCCAATATGGACTATGAGGAAGCAATGGAATTGTCTCACTTCGGTGCTAAAGTTATTTATCCCCCCACCATGCATCCTGCCGCTGTTAAAAAGATTTCCGTGATTATAAGGAACACTTTTAATCCCGGTTTTGCCGGAACTAAAATAAGTTCGCATTCTGATTCCGATTATCCGATTAAAGGCATCTCCTCAATTGACGATGTTACTATTATCAGGGTAGAGGGGAGTGGTATGATAGGTGTCGCTGGTATCGCCCAAAGAGTTTTCTCTGCTCTGGCAAAAAATGAAATAAATATTATTCTCATAACCCAGGCTTCTTCGGAACATTCAATATGCCTCGCAATAATGCCCTATAATGCCTCCCGGGCTAAATCTGCATTGGAAGAGGAGTTCGCTATTGAACTAAAAATGGGGATCGTCAATAAAATTATTCTTGAAAAAGATTTCTCTGTCATCGCAGTGGTCGGAAAACATATGCGCAATACTCTCGGAATCGCTGGAAAGTTTTTCAGCGCTCTTGGTGATAACTTTATAAATATTTCAGCTATTGCACAAGGTTCATCTGAGTTGAATATTTCTGCCGTTATTTCGCGGAAAGATGAACTAAAAGCCTTAAATGTAATTCATCATAAGTTCTTTTCAAGCGGTAAACCCGAACCGATTCATATGTTTCTTGCCGGATACGGCTCGGTCGGTTCCCAATTGGTAAATCTTATAAATTCAAATCAGGACCTTTATCATAGGATCAGGCTTCATGGAATTATAAATACAAAAAAAATGCTTATTGGTGGAAAGGAAATATCAATAAATAACCTTTCTAAAGAACTGTCGGAACGGGGCGAAAAAGCTGACTTATTAGGATTTGTAGATAGAATAAAAACAATCAATTACATGAATTCTGTTTTTGTTGATTGTACCGCCAGCGATGAAACTGCAGAAATATATGACGATATCCTTAATAAGGGGATAAATATAGTCGCCGCAAATAAACGCGCCACGACTAAAAGCTATCCATATTATCTAAAATTAAAGGATTCATCAGTCAAAAATAAAGTTAAGTTTTTATATGAGACTAATGTTGCTGCTGCTCTTCCCGTAATTTCAACTATGAATGACTTAAAGCGTGCAGGTGATAAGATAATTAAAATTGAAGGAGTCCTTTCAGGTACCCTAAGCTTTTTATTTAATAATTTATCACCCGCTAAGAAGTTTTCACGGGTTCTTAAAGAAGCAAAAGAAAAAGGATATACTGAGCCCGATGTCAGAGACGATCTTAAAGGGACAGACTCTGCCAGGAAAATTCTTGTCCTTATTAGAGAAGCAGGTTTTAATCTTGAGTTGGCAGATATTAAAGTAGAAAATCTTGTTCCTTCTGAATATAGAAAAATCGTTTCCTCCGAAGAATTTATGAAACGTCTCCCTGAACTCGATGATCATTTCGATAAAATATTGAATCATGCGCTGGTTAATAAATGCCGCCTGCGTTATATCGCATCTTTCAATGAGGGCATTGCCGATGTAAAATTAAAAGAAGTTGATGAAACACATCCATTCTATAACCTTTCAGGTACAGAAAATGTAATCGCATATTATACCGATTATTATAATACCGCCCCTCAGGTTATAAACGGTCCCGGTGCAGGCACACAGCTTACATCAGTAGGAATAATTTCAGATATATTTAAGATTTTCGGATAAGCTTATATGTCATCAAAATTGTTAAAGTATTCTTATTCGAAAGTCTTTGCTCCTGCCACTGTTTCTAATACGGGTCCTGGTTTCGATACTTTCGGTTTTGCTCTTGAAAGATTAGGAGATATTATAGAGGTCAGGGCAGCTGACAACAAGGGTATAAGAATTTCAGAGATAACCGGCGATAACGGCAAACTCACAAAAGATGTTCGAAAGAATACTGCTTCAGTGGCAGCCTTATCTCTTCTTAAAGCAATCGATGCTGATTTCGGCATAGATATGATAATAAATAAAAGGATGCCATTCGCAAGCGGACTCGGATCAAGTGCAGCAAGCGCTGTAGCTGCCGCAATAGCAGTAAATTCATTGTTAAAAAATAAATTGCCCGATGATAAGGTCCTCCTTTGTGCTCTCGATGGAGAGCAGATTGCATCTGCTGGTGACATTCATGCCGATAATGTTGCGCCCTCTTATTACGGTGGATTTACTATTGTTCGCAGCCTGTCTCCTGTCGATATAATTAAACTTCCATTCTCCCAAAGTATAACTTGTTTAATTATCTATCCGCATATTTCTATAACGACTAAAGAATCAAGAAAGATTCTTCCTAAGCAGGTCCCCATCGGAACTGCAGTAAAACAAAGCGCTAATGCGGGAGCCCTGATTGCTGGAATCCTTACCAATGACTATAACCTTATTTCCAGATCGATGATTGATTC
>JARLHD010000441.1 GCA_031292435.1 Ignavibacteriaceae bacterium | reverse complement strand
GTGGGTAGGTTGACCTTTTAACTTCAATAAATCAAGAAGAAACTATATAATAAAAATTCATTTAAATGTCAAGGATTATTTTCTAAATTCGTAAAATATTTTTACTTGGTCTAATCCTTAATCTTTAGATTCTTATACATAAAAAAAGCCGCATAAAAAGCGGCTTTTTTTATTTTTAAATATTATTAAAGAACTTACCTCGCCAGCCACCCGCCGTCTACCGCAAGTACATGCCCTGTAATGTAATCTGATGCTCTTGACGCAAGGAATACAGCAGCTCCTTTAATGTCATCTGGAGTTCCCCATCTTTCTGCAGGTATCCTGTCCAGGATAGCCTTTGATCGTACAGGATCCTCTCTTAAAGCCTTCGTATTATTAGTAGCCATATAACCTGGTGCTATTGCATTAACATTAATACCAAATTTAGCCCACTCATTGGCAAGCGCTTTTGTTATTTGCATTACTGCCCCCTTGCTTGCCGAATACGATGGCACAATAATCCCCCCCTGAAAGCTGAGCAGGGAAGCGATATTAATAACCTTTCCATATTTCCGTTTCATCATATCTCTTGCAGCAGCCTGAGTTAAAAAGAAAACCACCCTGGAATTTAAGTTCATTACATCATCCCAGTCCTTCTCGGAAAATTCAATTGCAGGCGTCCTTCGTATTATCCCCGCATTATTAATTAGTATATCTATTTTATTGAAGGTCTCCAATGCCTTTGATACTACAGCTTGTACAGCATCCTTCATAGTAAGATCTATTATAAGTTGTTCAGCCTTTCTTCCCAAAGCCTTTACTTCTTTTAAAGTTTCATCCGATGAAACATGATCTACTAAAAGAATGTCGGCACCAGCCTCTGCCAGCCCTAATGTCATCCCTTTCCCTAATCCGGTACTTGCACCGGTTACAATTGCTGTCTTTCCTGTTAGATCAAATAAATCACTCATCTGTTTTCCCGGGTTAAATTATAACACTTCAAAAAAGGTGTCTTGTATACATTATTAAAATACCAGTTAAACCATTCGTTAAAAATAGTACTTCCTGAACCACTGACAAAATGAAAACAAAAAAGCCGAAGGAGAATAGCTCGTTCGGCTTTTTATATGGGTGTATGAACTATTACTTAAGAACCATCATCTTCTTAATTGAAGAAAAATTACGACCGGTAGCTAAATCGTTTGCTGATATACGGTAAATATAAACACCTGAAGATAACTTCGATGTTCCGAAATTTACTGTATAATATCCGGCTGACATTTGCTGGTTTACTAATTCCATTACCTTCTGTCCTGCGATATTATATACTTCCATAATAACTTTTGCGTCTACAGGAACCTGGTAATCTATCTTTGTAGTTGGATTAAATGGATTAGGATAGTTCTGGCTTAAACTAAAGTCTTTCGGTACTGCAACTTCAGCAGCTTCTACGCTGCTATATGCAAATGAACCGTTATTATCAACCATCTTCAATCTGTATTGATATTTACCTGACTGTAGTTTAGTATCAGTATAAGAATATTGTTTTGGTGAATTGCTTAATACAGCAGCTTGAACATTACCAACAACTGCCCAATTCAGGGTGCCAACTAAAGAACGTTCTATTTCAAATCTATTACTGTTCTTCTCAGTCTTGGTTTCCCAATTTAACTGAATATTCCTTCCATTAACATTGGAAGTAAAGGATGACAATTCAACTGGTAACGGATTGTTAGAATCATCTTGTCCGCCTAAATAAAATCTTCCGCTTGTTCCATCAGGAATGCTGGTACGGTTAGCAATTGTTCCGGATCCACTTGCATGTGTTCCCACTAAATCAAAAGTTGTTCCGTCTGGTGAATGGATTATTCTTAAGTTAGATGGGTCGTTAATTCCTAGTTGTCCACTGCTTCCATCTATGCTTAAATTATAAGAACTGCCTGTGGCTGTATTTGTATATGACCAATATTGACTTGATCTTCTTTCTAGAGAATAACCGCCATCGTTCAAAATAGATACTAGATGGATAATGTTCATATCCGGAGTAACTTTGCTTAATGTGATTACACCTGCAGTGGGTGCAACAGGATATTGAAGTGAAAGTGGAGTATAATTTACTGCTGTTCCTACTGGAATAGGCAGAGTACTTGTACTTGCTGGAACATTTAATGCAACACTTCCAGTTCCGGCAGCATCAAATACTATATAACTTGATGAAGAGCCGCCAGAGATAGTTGTGGCTAATAAATTATATCCTGATAGGATTAATTTTCCGCTTGTTAGGTTAAGTGTTCCGTTTATTGAATCTGCGCTGTTAAGAGTTACATCTCCCGATGATTTATTAACCTTTAATGCAAATAAGGTGGCAGGACTAAATGATAGTTTTAAACCAAGCGTAATTGTCTGAGCTCCGGTCCCAACTAAACTAACAACAAATGTCCCCTTGGTATTGTTTGCTATAGCTACGGTAACATCAGTAGATAAATTTCCCTTTAGATTTATAGCACACAATTCCGAAGTATTAGTCCCTGTTCCATTTGATCCGGCTTCAAATTTGGCGCCATTAATATAACTCAAATTACCTGTGATATTGAAAATTCCTGTCCTTTGATATCCTGCGTCAGCAGCTGATACAGGAGCAAGAGCTGCTAAACCAGATGCTGTAGAACCATCTCCAACGTTAACATTACCATCAATATTATATGTACATATAGTTGTCTGAACAACTGCATCAACCCCTGATAAAATTCCGGTTTTAATTGTAACAGAACCGCCAACATGTATTATTGTGGCAGCGTCACTTTTAGTGTTCGCGCCTTTTACAGCACTACCACTGCCGCAGTCAACAATCAAATTACCCAGTATATTAATATTATCACTGGTAAGTGGATTAGTAAGACCCGTAGTACCAGCCAATATACTGCCACCTTTATAAACTGTTAAATTTCCATAAATTGCAGGTGAAGCATTGATTAATGTAGAACTGGAATTACTGCAAATTACCCAATTGCTGTTGGGATCAATAGAATATGATGTAAATCCCTGAGGCAATTTAGTTGCACTACTGTAAGCAGCATACCAGGTCGCCCCGGATGCCATTGTAAAGGTAGCAGTTCCTGTAACACTATTCCCTTGACAGAAACTACCGTTAATAGTAAGGCTTGCTACAGTTGAAGTTGCAGTATTATAAACTAAATCACCGGCAACAATAACTGCATTGTCAGTGGTTAAAGGAACAACTCCTCCAGCCCAGGTGGTAGTAGCGGTCCATAGTCCTCCGCCGGTTCTAACACCGGCACTGGTAACTGAACCACCGGTGAGATTTCCTGCACTATATATCGTTGCCGCTACCAAAGCTTCTGTGGATAATAACCCACTTATGAAAAGCAATAAAAAAAGTAATCTAAGTTTTTTCATGCGAACTCCTTTATAAGATATTTATTAAGAAATTAAAATTGCGTAATAAATTAACCAGTGGGAAAATTCTGAAGATAACATATAACCTTTGAACCATTACTATCATATTTAACTAATTGAAAATGAAATCATAATAATTATGTTATCAGAGCTGGCTTTATCGTTTACTTAAACGGTAAAGAATTATTTACTATAATATTGGAAATATTATGGCAAATGTCAAGAAACACAGCCTAATTTAATAATAATATTATTTATTTCTTTATTATAATTTAGTTAGAAAAAGGGGCAAAACCAGTCAGCCGGTAGTTAATACCGGCTGATAGAGAATGTTATGCATGATTGCATAACAGATATTTACTGCTACGTATGGAAGGTTTAATTATTTAAGTAACATCATCTTCTTAATTGAAGAGAAATTCTTTCCTGTAGCTATGTCGCTAGCTGCTAAGCGATAAATATAAATACCGGATGATAACTTAGTTGAACCGAAATTTACTGTATAATAACCAGCTGACATCTGCTGATTAACTAATTCCATAACTTTC
>JARLHD010000440.1 GCA_031292435.1 Ignavibacteriaceae bacterium | reverse complement strand
TTTATATTCGGTTAAGAGTAATAACGTCAAAAAATGGCTCCGTAGAAATCCCCGCATTTCTACAGAGCCATTTTTACATTGATTCTTTGAAGCTTATGATATCTACCCAGAAGATAGCATTTAAAACTAATTTTAAGAATGCATGTTTTTTTAATAGGATATTTTACGTTATTTAGAGAGAACATTTATAAAATTTAAAAAAAGGAGGAGTAAAATAATAACTATAAATTTTTATTTTCTTTACTTTATATAAATTAAGAAAAAAGATGAATTTTTTACCCTATGTTTTTGAAAACACAATCATTCCATATCATATAAGAATACACTTGTTTCCTTCGATGAGTAGGTCATCAAATGCAAAAAATATGAAAACAGGCTGTCTCAAAACTACTCTTTATTATACATTTGGGTTAAAAACCGTAACGTTTATCTTTTTTAGAGATATGTATTACATAAAAAGTATACTTTGTAAGAAAATTAATTCCAGTGTTTCCTATGTTCAAAAAGTACGATCAAAAGCAGCAGTTTTTACTTCCACTTAATCTGGAAAGTTTTGTCTCTGAAGACCACATCTCCAGAGTAATAAATGATCTTTTTGATACTGTAGATATAAACGCTATTGAATCCACATACTCAGAAGAAGGTTGCCCCGCTTATCATCCGAGACTTCTTCTAAAAATCTTATTTTATGGTTACCTGATAAACATCAGAAGTTCACGCAAGATAGGGGGAATGACAGAAACTGATACTGCTTTTATGTACCTTGCAGCCATGCAAAAACCGGATTTTCATACAATTTGTCGATTCCGTTCAACTCATCTTGATTCTATTAGGGAAATCTTTTCACAAATTGTCGCGCTTTGCAAAGAAATGGGTTTGATTGGTTCAAGCATTTCAATAGATGGAACAAAGGTTAAGGCAAATGCTTCCCCAAAACAAAGTAAGAGTTCTGATGCTATCGAAAAGGAGATTGACAAAATACTCAGGGAAAGCATTGAGACCGATGAACGTGAAGATGAAATTTATGGTGATTCAACACCATATAGGATATCAGAAGAACTGGTTGACAAGAAACATAGATTAGAAAAAATTAAGGCTGCTAAGAAAAAGATGGATGAAGAGAAACTTAAAAAAGTGAATATTACAGACCCTGATGCTAAAATAATGAAACATAAAGATGGAAGCCTGAAACCTTCATATAATTGTCAGGTCGCTGTTGATGAAAAGGAACAGATAATCGTTGCAGCAGATCTTGTCGATGAAGAAAATGACTTACATCAGATTGAACCAATGATAGAAAATGTAAAGGAAACATTGGGGTATAAACCGACAATAGTACTGGCGGATGCGGGTTACTTCTCGTATGATAACGTGCAATTTTTACTTGATGAAGAAATCGATGCTTATATTCCTGACAACTTTTATGAAGTGGAGAAAAGAGGAAAAACGAAGAAATTCAGGAAATTACTTTTCACCTATGATGAGATGAAAGACTGTTATTATTGCCCTGCTGCGTTTGAAATTCCGTTTACAAGAATTCAAAAAAGGGAAAATGAGCCGGATTTACGATACTATGTCTGCAAGTATTGTTCTCTGTGTGTGCTAAAAAATGCATGTACTGATAGTAAAAATAGGACAATAACGAGAGACCCTAGAGAATATTTAATGGAAGATATGAGGGCTAAACTGAATACAGAAGAAGGAACGGAACAGTATCAGAAAAGAATGTATACCGTAGAACCAGTGTTTGGTCAGATGAAGCAGGATAGAGGATTCAGGGAATTTCTTTTGAGAGGGAAAAGAAAGACAAAAATTGAATTCCTTATGATGTGTACCGTGCACAATATAAAGAAAATAGCAGATTTCGCGAAGAGAAGAGGTAAAAGCCTGAAAGAAATTCTGAATATGATAACTGGGGGAGGAAGTCAAGGCTTGAATAAAGGAGGAGTTCTAGCGGGAATAGCAAATATGTTATGTTGATCAAGGATAATTAATGAATTCCTGTCAAAATGAAAGAAATATTGAAATGAGATACTACCCAATTGTAGAATTCAAAATGGTTTTGATACGACCTGAAAAACACATATGTACTTTTTTCAGTGTCTCTTGATAGCAGAAATTTTGATTTTAGATGAGGAAATATATTCTTCCTTATGTACTGATTAACAGCATTTCTTATAATGTTCATTTTTGTTTCAAACCAAGATTAATCCTGCTCAATTTCAGAGAAAATTTTAGAAAGTCCTTTTAGAGTTGAGTAACCTTTTCTAGTAATTATATAGTCTCCATGTTCACATCGTTGTAATACCATACCTGTCTCAAGCAGCTTCTGGAGGTGAAAAAGCAGGTTTCCTCCACGCAGCCCTGTAAGTCTGGATAGCTCTGAAAAATTTTTACTCCCTTCTAAAAGCGTTTTGAGCATTAATAGGCGCTGCCTATTTGCTACTGGCTCGCAGATCTCAGAGACTAGCTTATTAAGCTCTATTTCACTGATATCAAATTCTCTACTTCCTTCTTCTGTATCTTCACAAATTTGGAG
>JARLHD010000439.1 GCA_031292435.1 Ignavibacteriaceae bacterium | reverse complement strand
TTCTAGAAAAGTAGAGAGATATTTTATAAATAGCACATGAAATAACTATGAATACAATCGAAATCTTTGATACAACTTTGCGCGACGGCACGCAGGGAGAGGGTGTAAATCTTTCAATTAATGATAAGATTGGTATCACCTTAAAGTTGGATGAATTTGGCATCGATATCATTGAAGGCGGGTGGCCCGGAAGTAATCCCAGGGATGAGGAATTCTTTAAACAAATCAGAACTCATAATCTGAAAAATTCGCAAATATGTGCATTCGGTTCAACCGCCAGATTCCTCGATAAAATATCAACTGATCCTAATCTGAATGCTCTGCTGTTGGCAGAAACTCCTATTGTCTCCATTTTTGGAAAGACATGGAAATTTCATGCAGAGGTTGGTCTTGGACTTACAGAATCGGAGAATGAAGAACTGATATTTAAATCAGTTCAGTACCTGAAGGAACATGGCAGGAAAGTAGTTTTCGATGCAGAACATTTCTTTGACGGGTTTAAAGATAATTCAGAATTTGCCTTGAGAATGTTAAAAGCTGCTGAGGCTGCTCATGCAGATATTATTACGCTTTGCGATACCAATGGCGGGTCATTACCCGAAGAGGTTAAGAAAGCAGTACTTGAAGTTGTGAAAAGTATAAACAAACCGATAGGGATTCATACTCATAATGACGGCGAACTTGCAGTGGCTAATTCTTTAACTGCAATTCAGGCTGGGGCAACCCATGTTCAGGGGACGATAAACGGGGTAGGTGAAAGATGTGGTAATGCGAACCTTATCAGCATTATTCCGAATGTTTTATTGAAGATGAAAAAACAAACCAAAACAAATGTAAATCTTGATGGTTTAACTTCTCTCTCAAACTATGTAAATGAGTTAATGAACCTGGTACCCAATTCCCGTTCTGCCTTTGTTGGAAATTCCGCTTTTGCACATAAAGGCGGCATCCATGTAAGTGCGGTTCTAAAGGACAGCAGGATGTATGAGCATATAAATCCATGTAAAGTTGGTAACAAACAACGGGTCTTAATTTCAGATTTGGCAGGACAGAGTAATATAAGATATAAAGCAAAGGAATTTGGAATTGATCTTAAAAAAGATAATGAACTTAGTAAAAAACTCGTTTCTCATATAAAGTCGCTTGAATATAATGGCTACCAGTTTGATGGAGCTGAAGCTTCATTTGAACTGATCTTAAGATCTGAAACAAATGAGTTCTCTCCTTTCTTTAATACCCTGGATTCAAAGATTAATGTTTCTTTTGACAATAAAAAACATACTGCAGCAGAAGCTGTTATTAAGATTGAAGTGGATGGTGAAATTGAACATACAGCCGCAAATGGCGATGGACCTGTTAATGCTTTGGATAATGCACTCCGGAAAGCTCTTATAAGATTTTATCCTGAAATTTCCGAAATAAAGTTAATAGATTATAAAGTCCGTGTGCTTAATGAAAAAAATGGAACTGCTGCCAAAGTAAGAGTACTTATTCAATCCGGGGATGGAAATGAAACATGGTCAACTGTCGGCGTTTCTGAAAATATTATTGAGGCTAGCTGGCTAGCTTTATGTGATAGTATGAATTATAAGTTATTCAAAGTTGAAAAAGAAAAGTCCGTTTTAATTAGTTAAAAATTCTCCCTGCCCATGAACAACGAACAAAAAAATAATTCTATTGGAATGTACGATCCATCCTTTGAGCATGATGCCTGCGGAATGGGTTTTGTAGCCGATGTTAAAGGTAGGAAGTCAAGATCCATTATTGATATGAGTCTTGATATTCTTCTGAATCTTGAACATCGTGGTGCTGTGGGAGCAGACATAGATACAGGGGACGGGTCCGGAATTCTTATTCAGATGCCTGATGCATTTTTAAGAAAAGTAACTTCAGAAAATAATATCAAGCTTCCTCCCGAGGGTAAATACGGCGTCGGTGTCATATTCTTACCGCAGAATTCTACGCAAAGAAAAATAATCGAAAATGTAATTGAAAAAATTATTATTGATGAAGACCAGAAATTCCTTGGCTGGAGGGATGTTCCTGTAGATTTGCAGGTCCCGGGCAAAGGTTCAAGG
>JARLHD010000438.1 GCA_031292435.1 Ignavibacteriaceae bacterium | reverse complement strand
TCGGGGCGCGGAGTAAATGAAGTCTGGCTAATTCTGAAATTATTAAAAGTTTCCCCACCATCAATAGACTCAGCTGCATATACATCAGTTGCATTTTCAGTAGTACTTCTTCTATCGTAAAAAATGAAAAATAAATGCCCTGTCGTTTGATCAATGGTCATCCATGGAAAGAACTGATGACGGGTGGTATTATCATTATTAACCTTTTTAACAGATCCCCAGGTATTTCCGCTATCGGTCGATTTAATAAGAAATACATCTGAGTTATCTACTCCATTTCTCTGGTCACCCCAGCATATGTAAATATTACCCCTTGTAGAAGAATAACTTGTATCGCAAGCAGTAATAGGGAGTCCGTTACACCTATAAATGCCGGGGATATCAAAATCCCACCCTCCGGGAATGGTTGTAACCACCAGATTAGGTGAAAAGGAAATCCCAAAGTCAGTTGATTTAACAAATACAATACCTAAAGGTCCAGCCCAGCTATTATATATTTCACCGTTAGTTCCCACAGTAGGGACAGCTCCTTCAACTGTATTATCAGCATCAAGGCAATCACCTCCCTTTTCATTCAATTTTATTGGATCAGACCAAGAGATGCCATGATCGGTAGATCTTGAGAATAGAATTCTAGAGCTATCTGTAGAAGCCGAGCTCCCATAAGAATCAAATTCAGTCCAGCTAGTATAGATATAGTTCCTATTATTCTGCATATCAACAGCGAGCCATTCCTTATCCTGTTCTTTGGGATTATTAAAACCAATTCCAACTCCCTGGCTGAAAGTTGTTCCATTATCTATTGATTTTTGAACTACAATCCTATCTATCCAATAACCCGGAGGAGGAGTATTAGAAAGATGACCATAAAAAAGATTTCCTAATCCATCATATATTAAAGATGGATCACCCCAAACGTTGAATAAACTGGAGGTAAGATTTTGCTGATCCCATGAAGTACCGGCATTAGCAGAAGAATAAATATATGAGATATTTGCTCCTACAGCTATTTTAAGAGGGTTGGAAGGATTGACTGCAATTGAGACTTCCTCAGGGTCATAGCCAGAGGTATTAACTTTTATATTCGGAATTTGTGAATTAATCTTAACACAAATAATTAAAAACAAGATAATAATATTATTCTTCAAGGTACAAGTATTTATGTTAATACAATATTAGTAATAATTTATTTCAAATTCATTCATATAAAATAGTATTTGTTTACCAACTTTGGTTTTTATATCACAGGAATATCAATATATCTTACTTATATATTATACAGAGTATGTGATAGTCTAAACAACAAATGAATTGATCAACAATAATTAGAAAAGGTGAATTATGGTAAACAGGAAAGGATATTGGAAAGGGTATTATTTTATTGTGGTTTTATTTATGATACCTACAAATAAAATTATAGCACAGGATAATACTAATAATAAAATGATTGAAAGGTCAAATATACCAGAGGTTATACTGGACAAGAAGATAAAGCAAGATGCGAATTATTATTCAAGCATTCTCAAGACTGAACTTAACTTAACAAACAGTCAAATGAAATATATTTATGATATGTTAGTCGGGTACTATTCTGATGAAACCGAAACACAAACTACTCAACAAGCTGCTTTAAGAGAAAACGAACAATACTCAAATATAGAAAGAGATCCCTTAATGCATGATGCATCAAACATAAAGACAGATACTCTTATGCAAAATATTAATAATTTGGCAACTACCACCAATAATGTTAATCCCCAAGAAAGCAATAAAGATGAAGTCCTTACCAAAATCGGAGGCATTTTAGATAATGATCAGATGTACAAATGGATTAATATTAAAAATTCATGGTGGGGGAAAGTAAACTCAAGATTGAGTGACGGGAAATTAAACCTGAATGACAAACGTTATAACAATGAACAGCGTGCGGAATATGAAGATGACAGAGATTATGAAAACTATGATGTTTATTATCCCGGATATGATTTTAAGTAAGTATGAATGAGAGTTAAATTTTGAGGATATTTATAAACCTCAGGTGGTTAAGGAGAAAGAAACAGATTATTAAGATAGAGCTACCGAGGTTAAGGAAGATCCCGGAAATAAGGGAAAATTTCGTAGGTCAGAGGTGATTTATTTAGATAAATACTGAGCTACTGCTCCTGCACAATTTTCTCCATCGAGAGCGGCAGATACAATTCCACCTGCATACCCAGCTCCTTCACCTGCCGGGAATAAACCTTCGACTGAAACATTCATAAAAGATTCCTTATTACGAAGTACTCTAATGGGTGAGCTGGTCCTACTTTCAATTGCAACAATTTGAGCTTCTTCGCTATAATATCCTTTCATATATTTATTGAAAACATTGACTCCTCTTTTCAAACCTTTGACAATAAATCCAGGTAAGAATTCATGTAGAGGAGCTGAAGTCAGTCCGGGGATATATGAAGTAGGGGGCAGAGATTCCGAAACCCTGTCATGCATAAAATCTGTTAATCTTTGAGCAGGTGCTTTTTGGGATTTATTAGCCAGTTCAAATGCAATCCTTTCAACATCTTTCTGAAGTTCGAGAGCGGAGAACGGATACATATTTTCATATTTAGCCCAATCCTTTTCATCCACTGCAACAACAAAACCGGCATTAGCAAAGGGAGAATCACGTTGAGAGAGGGACATACCATTAACAACTATTTCGCCGGGAGCAGTTGCAGCAGGAACAATGATACCACCCGGGCACATACAGAACGAATAAACCCCTCTTCCTTCAAAGTTACATGCAAGGTTATAGCTAGCGGCAGGAAGATTAGGATCCTTATGTTCGGTATGATACTGAATGTTGTTTATCAGCTCCTGAGGGTGTTCGATTCTAACACCCATAGCATAAGATTTAGGTTCGAGCATTACATTATGTTTTTGATAGAGGTAGAACATATCCCTGGCTGAATGTCCAGTTGCGATAATAACAGCATCTGCAATAAATTCTTCATTATCATTAACGATAACGCCTTCAATCTTACCATTTTTAATTAAAAGATCAGTAACCTTAGAATTGAAATGCACCTCTCCCAGATTTTTAATAACCGTTTCTCTGATTTTCTGAACTATACGTGGTAATTTATTAGAACCGACGTGAGGGTGAGAATCGATCATTATATCCGGATCAGCGCCATGCTGAACCATGATACTAAGAATTTTTCTTGTATCCCCTCTTTTAGTAGCTCTTGTATAAAGTTTACCATCGCTATATGTACCAGCACCGCCTTCACCGAAACAATAATTAGAATCAGGATTAACAGTATCAAACTGTTGAATCTGGCGGAGATCCCTTCTCCTGGAACGGACATCTTTGCCTCGTTCGAGTACAACGGGTTTTATTCCAAGTTCAATAAGACGCAGGGATGCATACATACCGGCGGGACCGAAACCAACGACAATTGTTTTTTTATCGCCCGATACAGGCAGATATTTAATTATATGGTCAGATTTAGAGGGAGATTCGTTAATAAAGACAGAACATGAAAGAATAAATAAAGGGAATTTACCCCGAGCATCAATTGATCTTTTTTCCGGTACAACAGCAGTAATTTCAGAAAGATCTTTACCCAGCTTTTTGGCTGCCACACCATAAAGAAACTCCTTATCATTTATTGATGAAGGAGGGATTGCCAAATCAGTTTTCGTTATCATATTCTGTCCTCTATTTGGAGGAAAGTTTAGAAAATATAGTTAATTAATATAATCCTTTTACAAGACCGCCATCAACATGAATAGTATTACCGGTTAAATAACCAGCCTGAGCAGAAGCAAGGTAAACAGCCAAAGAAGCAATTTCTTCAGGGCGAGCAAGCCGGTTCATTGGTATCTCCTTACCCATATCCGAGAGAATTTCTTCATGTGACCTGCCGGAAGTTTTGGCTCTAACAACAGCGAGTTCATAGAGCCTGTTAGTTAAAGTATATCCCGGAGCAATAGTATTAACTGTAATGGAATATTTGGCGATTTCATTGCTTAAAGTTTTAGCAAAACCAACCACTCCATTTCTTAATGAGTTTGAGAGGACAAGGTTATCGATAGGCTGTTTAACACTAAAAGACTCAATATTAATAATCCTTCCCCATTCACTTCCCATCATACCAGGGACAACGAGATTGCAGAATCTAACTACGCTAAGGAGCACCTGTTCAAAGGCATTCTGCCATTTATCATCATCGAGTTCCTGAAAATATCCGGCAGGAGGCCCACCGCAGTTGTTTACAAGAATATCAATCTTACCCAAATTACTATTTACAATCTCAACAGTATTTTCAATATCCCGAGCACGGGAGAGATCACATAAACACCAAATAACTTCGGTACCATATTTTTTTTTAATTTCCAGGGAAGTGTTTATCAGGTCTTCTTTTGTCCTTGAGCAGATAGCAACATTACAACCTTCAGCGGCAAACTGTTCAGCGACAGCTTTTCCAATTCCTTTGCTTGAGGCAGTTACAAGAACATTTTTGTTCCTAATACCAAAATCCACTTTCCCTCCTAATTATTGAAGAAAAAATAATCATACCGAATGTAAATAAGCTCTTTATTTATTTTGAAAGTCCCCGTCTGCTATTTTCGATAAAACTAATAACTTCAGCAACCTCCTTTTCAACCTTAAACTCATTTTTAATCTTATCGACAGCCTGAGATACATTTAATCCTGCGCTATATAACAGCGTATAAATTGATTTAAGCGTATTAATGGCTTCAGCTGAAAATCCTCTTCTTTTTAATCCGATAACATTCAATCCTTCAAAACATAAGGGATTACCAGAAAAAAGGGTGTAAGGAGGGACATCTTTTACTATCATGGAATGTGCACCGATCATGGTATATTTGCCAACAGAAACAAACTGATGAATACCAACCAGACCACCAAGGATGACATAATCCTCAAGATGGACGTGACCACCCAAGGCAACGGAATTAGCCAATATGCAACTATTACCTATGCGACCATCGTGCCCTACGTGAGCATAGGCCATGAAAAGGGAATTATTTTCAATAACAGTTTTATTAGTAGCATGTGTGCCCCTGCTAACGGTAACACATTCTCTGAAGGTATTATTATTACCGATAATTACTTCAGAGAAACCGCCATCGAACTTAATATCCTGCGGAAGAGCACTAATGACAGAACCAGGGTAGAATATATTATTTTCACCAATCCTTGCGTGACTATAAATTGAGACATTATTATATAATTTGCAACCTTTCAAAATCCGGACATCTTCATCAATAACACAGAAGGGACCTATTTCAACGTCAGAATCTATTTCTGCTTTAGGATTTATTATAGCAGTTGGATGTATATTAGACATACTTTATTTCTTGATTATTTAGATGAATCTTTATTTATAAAAAGCTCTTCGACAATTACACTTGTATCCATTGCAATGAGGAGTTCCTCATTTGTCGGGATACGCATAACGGCAACTTTAGAACCCTGAGGAGAGATAATGAACTCTTTAGTCTTATTCTTGTCAGGATCGATACTGATACCAAGGAAATCCATATCCCTGCAAACTTCTTCACGAACATCCGGGGAGTTTTCACCGATTCCACCAGTAAATATTATAGCATCAGCACCATTCATTGCGGCCATATAGGCACCGATATATTTTTTTATTCTATAGCAGAATATATCGAAAGCATATTGTGATCTTTTATGAGTTTCTTTAACTGAAGCAATAATTTCTCGCATATCACTTGATTCGCCGCTAATACCTATAAGTCCACTATGTTTATTCAGGAGAGTCTGAGCTTCGCTTAGAGAAAGTCCTTCCTTACCCATTATATATAGAATTACTGAAGTATCAATATCACCACATCTTGTGCCCATAAGCAGACCTTCAAGAGGAGTAAAGCCCATAGTAGTATCGACCGATCTTCCATTATTGACAGCGGCCATGGAGCAACCATTTCCAAGGTGCATAGTAATTATTTTCAATTCTTCTTTAGGTTTTCCGAGAACTTCTGCTGCTTTATTAGTAACATAGAGATGAGAGGTTCCGTGGAATCCATATCTTCTAATTTTATATTTCTTATACAATTCATATGGGATGCCATACAAGAAAGCTTTAGGGGGCATCTTAACATGAAATGCTGTATCAAACACAGCACACTGGGGGGCATCGGGAAGAATCCTTTTGCACGCCTGGATACCTTTAATATTAGGAGGATTATGCAGAGGAGCAAGTTCAATATTATCCTGCAGTACCTGCATAACAATATCATTGATTAACACAGAAGCAGAGAAAGTTTCACCTCCATGCACAACTCTATGTCCAACAGCCTCAATATCTTTTTTATCATCGATTACGCCATGATTCTTGCTAAGCATAACGCCGAGGACATATTCGATAGCGATAGTATGATCTAATATTTCACCGACAATTTTAATTTCATCGCCATCGTAGCGAGTGTGAGAGAGGACTGCGCTACTCATGCCGATCCTTTCAACCAAACCTTTAGCAAGTGCAGTTTGAGTTTCAGTATCATAGAACTGATATTTAATAGAAGAGCTTCCACAATTTAACACTAACACTTTCATCTTAAATTCCCTCCTTTTCAGTACCGGATACTATGCTACCGTTTTCATCATATTTATAAAATCCTTCTCCGGTTTTCTTTCCGAGTTTTCTTTCACGAACGAGCTTACGCAGAACAGGGCAGGCTCTATATCTTGGTTCACCCAGAGTTTTCCAGAGAGTTTCCATCCAAGCGAGCACCTCATCGAGTCCCATCATATCTGCCATTTCGAGGGGACCATTCTGGAAATTATATCCGAGTTTCATGGCTGTATCAATATCTTTAGCTGTAGCGACACCTTCCATAAGGATATACATTGCTTCATTAAGAAGGGGGACAATAGCGCGAGTAGTAACGAAACCGGGATATTCATAAACTTCGACAGCTGTTTTTCCTATCTTGGATGCAAAGGACTTTACAATTTCTACAGTTTCATTGGACGTGTAGAGACATTTTACCAATTCCACGAGAGGGATCTTAGGAACAGGATTTAGGAAATGCATACCGATTATTTTATCGCGACGGGTTGTAACCTCTGCAATTTTAGTAAGACTAAGGGTAGAAGTGTTGGAGACAATAATAGTATCCTTACCAGCAAGCTTATCGAGTTTTCGGAAGATCTCTTTTTTTAATTCAAAGTCTTCATCGACAGCTTCGATAATAATATCCCTGTCTTTAACATTATCAATATCCAGAGACCAAGTAATTCTGCCTAAGACAGATTTTTTTTCACTACGAGTCATAGCCCATCTTTTAATTTCCCTGTCGATATTTTCTGTCAGGTCAAGTTTGGCGTTTTCGAGTTTGTCTTTATTCTTTTCAATCAAAATAACATCAATACCAGCTGAAGCTATGGTTTGGGCAATCCCCTGCCCCATAATACCTGCACCTATGATTGCAACACAGGGGAGATGTTCAGCCCCCGGCAATTTTTCCATTTTGGTTAACAGATCTTCAAGTTTTAAATTTTCATCCTGCATTACGAACCTATACTTATATTTTTTTATACGATTTTGTTAATAGTTATTTATTATTAGTCAATTATTACAATAATTAAAAGTCTTTCTTCCTGAATATAATAATGCTAAATACCAGCATTAAAATTAAGAAAACCAAAGAAGTAATAACAGGTTGAAAACTTTCAATTGTTTTACCGGATGTAATACTTATCAATATATTTCCCATCAATTCGGAGGTTTTGGGGACAATATAATAGCATCCTTTTATAAGGTTTTTGAGGAACACATTATTTATCAGATCGAGAAACTTATCTTTGGCAGCGAAGAGTAACGGACTAAGAATGAGGAGGGTGAAATAAGCCATCATCATACCGAAGACAGATCCCTGAGTAATTATTCCAAACAGAACGATCATAGAATAAAGAACAGCAAACGTAAATGTTATAACCAAAGAAACACTAAGGAAGGTTGGATCCCAGTAGCCGAACTTAACTGAAATAATAAGCCATACGCCGAAAACCAGGAAGAACACATTAATAAAGACAACAAGAAGACCGCCGAGATATTTACCGAGGACAAGTTCAGTTCTTGTAACCGGTTTTGATAAGAGCAGATCTATATTACCTTTTTCCAACATAGTGGGGATAAAGGAGGAGGAAGAGAAGATAGCCATTAGGAGTCCCAGAACTGCGAGAGGAGAAACGACCATCAGCTCGAAAGAAGAAACAATCTGCAGCATGGGCATTTTGAGTCCCATAGGATTTATAGATTTAATCAGCTGATCAGCACTTATGAAACTGAAACTAATCAACTGTATTATCAGAACAACAGCAGAGATACCCATAAAAAAAAGGAAGACCTTTTTAGACATTGCTTCGCGGAGAGTGGAGAGGGTCATAATCCAGATATTTCTCATTTCTTCTCCTCCTTATTAGCTTCCTGAATTAGAGAAATAAACATTTCCTCGAGAGTATTTTTCTGAGGGATAATTTCCTTAATCAGAACACTTCTGTTTCTGAGAGAATCAATAACCGTGTTTAATTCGTGCAAGTCATTCACTTTCAAATTATAATATTCGTCCTTATCTTTTTTCAAACCGTTGATACCGGTGAGGATTTCCGGGTTTAATATTTCATCGAAGGAAAGGCGGTACTCTTCTTTTTTTTCAGTTAATTCCTTAACGGTACCTTCTCTGAGGAGCTTTCCTTTATTGAGGATACCGACATTATCGGTTATGAGTTCCACTTCAGAAAGAATATGGCTATTGAGGAAGATAGTTTTGTCCGTATTTTTTAATTGCACAAGAACATCGCGGATTTCTTTTCTGCCGATCGGGTCCACGCCATCGGTAGGTTCATCGAGGAAGATGAGATCGGGGTCATTGATCATAGCCTGAGCGAGACCGAGGCGCTGCATCATGCCTTTGGAATAAGTTTTGATTTTAGATTTCTTCCATCTTGTGAGGTTCATAAGTTCGAGGAGCTCATCGACTTTTTTATCGAGAGAGGAGCCATCGAGACCGCTCAATTTTCCAAAGAACTTAAGAGTCTCCCCACCTGTAAGATATGGAGGGTATTTATGATTTTCGGGCAGATAGCCTACTTTCTTTTTGATTTTAATATTGGAAATATCTTCATTGAGAATCTTAGCTGAACCTGAATCGGGGAAAGTAATACTGAGGAGCAGTTTAATAAGAGTGGTTTTTCCAGCACCGTTAGGACCCAGGAGTCCAAATATTGATCCAGCGGGTACAGTTAAGGAGAGATCGGTGAGAGCAAAAACCTTCTTTTTCCCAAAGGAAGTGGAGTAAATCTTATTAAGATTAACCACTTCGACGGCGTTTGTGGAATTCATGCAAACCTAAATAATTTATATTAGGTAAATTTACCACTAATTCTAGTTTTATAAAAAGAATAAGGGAGAAAAGTTCTGGATAATTATGAAGATAGGAGTGAATTTATAATGAAAAGAGAAGAAAAATATTGATTATTGTTAATCTTTCTTTGGCTCGAGGGTAACGACGGCTAATCTTTTGTTATTGGCGGAATCTTGGATTAGGGTGTTGAGGCGGCGGAGCCGGGTATCTTCTTTTTTGGCGGTCATTACCCAGAGGATTGCAACTTTTTGATAGGAAGGGGGCTGGGATTGGAAGAAGGTCCAGGCATTACTATTAGTTTTGAATAGCTCTTCATAAGACTTATCAAGAGTCTCGGTTTTTCTTTCGTAGGAATATTGTTTTATTTTTTCCTTATCACGCTGGTTAAAGACTGTTATTCCTGAGGGGTGCATAAGTCCCAATTTTGTTAATTCGCCAACCCGCTTAATATTTGTACTGCTCCAGTTGCTTTTAGATTTGCGAGGAGTGAAGCGATGAGTATAGCTGAGTTCATCGACTTTCTTTTTGATACCATCGATCCAGCCGAAGCAGAGGGCTTGATCTACGGCTTCTTTGTAGGAGATACCTTTTAGGTTTGAGTTTATTTTATAGAATCCGACCCAGAGTTCTGCTGCTTTGGAATGGTTTTTCTCAAGCCATTTTCTGAATTCGGAAGAGGATTTGAAATACTTAAGATCCAATTGGAATATCCTAAATAAATGTTAATTCAAAATAATCAATGGTGGAATAAAAATCTATCAAAGTTGGATAAAGAGGAAACCGATAAGTATTAAATTACTTTTCATTTAGATATATTTAGTAACAGATTTATTTATTCTTTCGAATAATACGGAGATAATATGGACGGAAAAGAGTACCAAAAGGCTAATGAGGAATTAAAGAAATTACGGAAGCCTATAAGTAATGTAAATGTTAAGCACAGGCAGAGTTTAAGTAAGTTAGAGAAATTAGCTGTTGTAGTTACAGACGCTGTTGGGTCAATGGGGTTTTTCTTTGTCATTTTGGTATGGACTTTAATCTGGCTTGGATGGAATACACTTGCACCAAGTGGTGCTAGGTTTGATCCATTTCCGGCATTTGTTTTATGGTTATTTATATCAAATGTATTACAAATATTTTTAATGCCGCTAATTATGATCGGGCAGAATTTACAAGGACGGCATGCTGAGAAGAGGGCGGAATCTGATTTTGAAGTTAACGTAAGGGCGGAAAAGGAGATTGAGGTTATATTGCTTCATCTTGAGAACCAGAATAATTTAATTTTGAAAATACTGGATAAGATGGAGAAGGAAAATAATTCCCAGAACTGAGAAAGTGAGTTTTCCGAGGATCAGATCATTTCAGATAGGAGTTCCTGGCGGGGGTTTGCGATGATTACTTTATTGACCAGGAGACCTTTATCGCTGACAGCTTTTGCACCTGCCTCGACGGCAGCGGTAACGGCGGCGACTTCACCGGTACATGTAAAGAATGCTTTCCCACCGAGAGCCATAGCGAGGCGCACTTCGATGAGTTTTACATTTGCAGATTTGACGGCAGCATCGGCTCCTTCGATAAGTGAGGCGACGGAATAGGCTTCGACAATACCAAGGGACTCGAGCATTTCGACATTTGTTTGTCCTGATATTGCAGGGAAAATGGAACGATGCACATTAGGGATTACGAAGAAGTCGATAACACCAAAGCCGATTATATCGACTGCGGCGTTTACGGCTGAGCTGACTGCGGCAACATCTCCGCCGATAAGGGTCATATATTTGCCTGAGCAGATGGTACGGGAAAGTATTAATTGAACATCGGATGTCTTAAGCATAATATCAGCAGCCTGCATACCAGAAGCAATGCTTCCCATTTCAATTAGTCCGATTGAATTCATTTCCATTGTCATAATTCCTATTTATTGATCCTTATATAATCTTCTGTAACCTGAGAGACCATGCCTGAAATTGAGGCGTGGATATGCGCACCGAGCTTGTTTTCAGGGACGAGGGCAATTACATCCCCCTCTTCAACTTTATCACCGATGTTAACTTTGGAGATAGTGCGTTCGCCGATATGCTGTTTGAGAAATATTTTAACTCCAGAGGGAGCGGGGCTTTCTTTATTGTATGGGGTGTGAACATCATAGTCCTGCACATTTAATCTTTTGACTAACATTTTGATGGGGACTCTTCTCCCCTCTTTGATTGGATGCACCTTGACGGGTTTAGACTGAACGTATTTAATACCTTCGGTGCGCATTTCCTTTTTTGCTTTATCGCAAGCTTCCTTGGGATAGAGATCTTCGGGACAGGAATAGAGGGTACAGAGTCCACATGAGCAGCAAAGCTCAGCCATTTGATTCCAGATTTCCGCTCCTGTTTTAGTAAAGCCAAGAGAGCGCATGACCTTATGCGGCTGGACATCATAGCCGAGGAGGTAGCGGGGACAGAACTCAGTGCAGTAGCTGCATTGATCGCATGCTGATTTACCAATCCTGTGCCAATTCTGCGGTGGCTGGTTTTTTCTTTTAATGGAGTAATGATCTTTAGGGAGTAATATGAGTCCAGCGGTGGTTTTTGTTACTACGGTATCGAGATCGAAAGTGAGGGTACCCATCATTATGCCACCTACGAAGATTCCGAAATCTTTAATAGTAGCGCCGCCGGCATGTTCTATAACTTCCCGAAAAGAAGTGCCTATGGGAACGAAGAAAGAGGATGGATTCTTAACTGCACCCGTTACCGTGAGAAATTTCTTTGTAACGGGGATACCCTTTTCTGCATTGGCGATATTGTAATAGGTTTCGACATTATTTACCACGCAACCGACATCGAGGGGGATGCCTGCAGGTGGGATGAGGCGTCCAGTTGCTGAATAAACCAATTCATATTCATCGCCGGAGGGGTAGAAATCACCAAGCTCTGTAATTTTAATTTTCTTATTTCCGATCTGAGATTTGATAGCTTTGATAGCTTCGGCATTCTTAGACTTGATACCGAAATAACCAAGTTTAGCATTAGTGGACTCAATCATTTTTTCCATTCCCCTGACGATAGGACCGGGGAAATTTACCATAAGCTCAAAATCTTTGTGGATAAGGGGTTCGCATTCCGCACCATTAGCGAGAACAAACTCTGTACGGGAGCCAGCTTTTATATGGGAAGGAAAGCCTGCACCGCCTGCTCCAACAACACCGGCATCATATATTTTATCTTTTAGAGACATCCTGAATTCAAATTATTAGAGTACTAAGTTATAAAAAAATATACACCAGTGCGAATTAATTATAGTACCAAAAAGAAGGGCAAGGATATATATATTAACAGATAGGATAAAATAAATTGTTTTTATTACAAGAAGGATTTTATTTTATTGTATTGATGAGTATGGTCAAAAAAGCTCTTATTTGTCATTCTGAACGAAGTGAAGAATCTCTAAGTTGATATAAATAAAGAGATTCTTCAGTCGCTTCGCTCATTCAGAATGACATTCTCTCCTTTTTAAACCAGACTCATTGATAATTACAATTAAGAACAGAAATCAGACAGAATGACTCCCAAAGAAGCACTAAAACACTATTTTCATCATGACGAATTCCGACATGGTCAGGAAGAGATAATTGATAATATAATGAAGGGGAAAAGTATACTTGCTGTGCTACCAACGGGGGCGGGTAAATCCATATGCTACCAAATACCGGCGTTGATTTCTGATAACTTTTCGATTGTGATAAGTCCCCTGATAGCGCTGATGAAGGACCAGGTGGATTCGATGAACACGGATCAGCTGAATGCTTCTTTCATTAATAGCACCATGGATTTCAGGGAGATAGAGCAGGTACTTCAGAATATTGCGTATGGAAGGATTAAGATATTATATGTTGCACCGGAGAGGCTGGAGAACATTAGTTTTGCGGAGAGGATAAAGAAGCTTAATCCTGAATTCTTATTTGTGGATGAAGCGCATTGTATAAGTGAGTGGGGGCATAACTTCAGACCAAGCTATTCCAAGATAAAGCAGTTTATTAATTTTGCAGGGATAAATAAGATATCGGCATTTACTGCTACTGCGACTCCAGAGGTTGTGAAGGATATTGTATTGCAGCTTGGATTTACTGATCCCAAGATATTTGTAAGAGGATTTGAAAGAGAGAACCTGTTTATTAATGCGATTGTTACGAAAAAGAAGAATGAAAAATGTATTGAGTTGATATCGAGGTATAAGACTCCAGCTATTATATATTGCGCATCGCGAAAAAAAGCTGAGGAAGCTGCAGATTATTTAACCTTTCATAAGATAAAATGCAGTTATTATCATGCAGGACTGCAATCAGAAATAAGGAAGAAGATACAGGAAGATTTTCTGAATGATGAGATACAGGTAATCTGTGCTACCAAT
>JARLHD010000437.1 GCA_031292435.1 Ignavibacteriaceae bacterium | reverse complement strand
TGCTTGGACTTTTGGTCGTAGCCGAAGAAAGCAAATAATCCCCCTAAGATTACCTGTACGTAATGCCTTTTCTGTTTTACAGCACATTCATCTTTATTAAAAGAAACATTTTCGCAATAAAAATTCCTGCTTAAAAATAAGATTGTGATTAAATTCACATTTAAATAAACAAATTATTATATGTGATTTTAGATCACATATTGAAATGCCAATAAATGTTATCTTTTAATTACTTATTTATTATTAAACATATTAAGAGATAACGTATTGTGTTAAATAATAAGACTTTACTGTCAGGACCTGCAAAAGTCCCCTTTAGAACAATGCATATTTTGGATAATTTGAAAACGGGAATAGCCCTGATCAATTATGATTGGATTTATTTGTATATCAATAAATCCTATGAACAGCTAATGCAGATGGATGGTGATAACTTAATTGGTAAGTCTTTATTTAATCAGGGAACTGAGGTTAAGACTAACTATTTTTTTAATATTGTTTGCCGGCATGTCATGTATAATCGTACTCCTATAGCGGTCGATACTCATTATAAATCTGTTCATCAACCCGATTCCTGGGCGCATTTCAGGATTATTCCTGTTACTAAAGGTATTTTAATAAAATTAAATGATTGTTCAATTGATTAAATAGCATAAAAATACTTTTATTATTATCTATTCGTCAACATATTATGTTAGCTTCTTAACTTTTTAATTTAATCAATAAAAACGATATAAATATTGACCTTTAACCTACATTATTTTAATTTTCTTTATAATAATAAAAGAAATAACGTCTATGTATAATTCTGTTATCTTCTTTCGGGTTAATGCAATTCTTTTCATTCTAACTATAAATTCTAAAATAATTTCACAACAATAAGGTATCAAAATGCATAAAATTACTAGACTCACTTTAATGTTCATTATATTATTACTCGCACTGCCGCAATTTGCGCAGGAAAAACCAAGCTTTGGTTTGCAGTTCAATTTCCTGTACCCCAGTAACGATTTCCCAATTAAAAATACATATAAGTTCTCTTATACTGCAAAAGCCTTATGCCGCTTTGATCTATCCGACAATTTTAAGGGTCAGGTCGGAGCTGGTTATGGAGGCTATGCCGGTCTCGATTATGATCAGCATTATTATAAAACATCCCTTGTACCTATTGATTTTAAATTATTGTGGATGTTTTCGCATACTCCTGTAAAACCATATTTGTTCGCTGGTCTTGGTGGAGTGTATTATAAAGTTAAATTCAAACCCACCTCTGTTTCTCCTAAATCAGTCGATGATCAGGGAATTGCTGGTTCTCTTGAAGGCGGAATTGGTATTCAGTTAGGTCCTATCGATCTGAATGCAGGTGTGGGATATACTTCTACTGATAATTTAAATTTCTATAGAGATGGCGCTGCCTTTGATGCCTATTATTTTGTTGGCGTAGCTGTTCTCTTAGGCGGTGGATATGTCGACTCTGATAACGACGGTGTTCCCGATTATATGGACAAATGCCCCGGTACACCGGCAGGTGTTAAGGTCGATATGTTCGGTTGCCCGCTTGACTCAGACGGAGATGGTGTCCCTGATTATTTGGATAATTGCCCCAATACTCCTCATGGAGTTGCTGTTGATAGTCACGGTTGCCCTCTTGATGCTGACGGAGACGGCGTTCCGGATTATCTCGATAAATGCCCTAATACTCCTGCCGGTGTTAAAGTTGACGCTGAAGGTTGTCCTCTTGATTCTGATGGCGATGGCGTTCCCGATTATCTCGATAAATGCCCCAATACACCAAAGGGTGTTGCTGTCGATAAAGATGGTTGCCCTCTTGATTCTGATGGCGATGGTGTTCCGGATTATCTCGATAAATGTCCAAATACTCCAAAAGGCACTAAGGTCGATGCCAATGGATGCCCGGTTATGAAAGAAGAATTTAAACACTTTAAGCTTAGCGGTGATGCTAACTTTAATTCAGGTAAATCTGTACTTCTTCCTGCTGCTTATCCGGTGCTCGATAAACTTGCCGATGCAATGGTAAGTAACCCCAATTATAAATGGAGCGTGGAAGGCTATACCGATTCAAAAGGTAAAGATGCTTCTAATATAAAACTTTCTGAAAAGAGAGCACAGGCTGTTGTAGATTACCTGGTTAGTAAGGGCGTTAATAAAAACGTATTTACTATCAAAGGTTTTGGTAAAGCAAATCCTGTCGCGGATAATAAAACAGAAGAAGGACGGGCTAAAAATAGAAGAGTAGAAATAAAAATTATTAACTAAGTATTCTTGGCACTGTTTATAATGAGACGGTCCCGCCTTCGGGATCGTCTTATTATTTTATTACTTTCATCTTCAAATAAATCATAAGGACTTTATAATGAAAATTCAACTTACTGTTCTGCTTTGCTTAATAGCTTTTAATTTTATTCTGCCCCAGCAGAAGGATACTATATTTTATAAATGGCTGCCTACTGCCGCCGTCGGGCTTAATATAAATCAGATTGCTTTAAGTAATTGGACAAGTGGTGGTGATAATGCTATTTCCTGGACTCTATCAGGATTGATGGGACTAAAGTATGTTACTGAGGACTGGATTTTCAAAAATAATTTGCACCTCGCATATGGCAAAACAAAATTAGGAGGCGCTAGTTTCATCACTAATGATAATGAATTCTATCTGGAAACTATCCTTACCCGTAAAATTGACTGGGCTGTCGACCCCTTTATTAGTAATACTATTAGAACTCCGCTAACTATTGGTTATAATTATAAAGTCACCCCCTTTGTCCCTATCGCAAATTTCTTTGACCCCGGTTATCTTACTCAAAGTTTAGGATTTATTTATAATAAAGTCCCCGGCTTTACTACAAGATTGGGAATCGCCGCTCAGGAAACTTTTACTAAGAATTATAGTGCTCTTTATAATGTTGATCCTGAATCAGGTCTCCCCAAAAAATTCAGACTGGATGCCGGTCTGGAAAATGTCAGCACTGCCGAATATAAAATTGCCGATAATCTGCTCTATAAAGGAAACCTCCGCTTATTCACAAGATTTAAAAGCATGGATGTCTGGGATGTTAGATGGGATAATGCCGTAATCGCTAAAATAAATGATTATATAAATGTTAACTTCACCTATTTATTTATTTATGAAAAAGCACAATCCCCGACAGCTCAAATGAAAGAATCTCTACAGCTTGGTTTCGATTATTCAATATTATAATTACCCTATTTCCCCGGGGTTGTAAAATTAAACTATTTCATAAGCCGTTAGTTTTAACTAACGGCTTTTTTATTTGTAAAGAGTCACTAATTTGGATATAAATAATTTGTGATACGATAGTTTTGTAAAGATTCCGGTCAAAATATTGGAGAACGGATTTAAGAATGCAGGGACTTATTCCAGTGGCTTTAATGCATCTGATCTTCCAAGCG
>JARLHD010000058.1 GCA_031292435.1 Ignavibacteriaceae bacterium | reverse complement strand
GGGGCGGGTATAAATGAAAAGATGTGAAAAGGCATAGACGATAAGTTATAAACGCCTACAGTTTCTACGACATACTCCCCTGAATATTGCGTTTTTAGTACACCCGGAAGGAATCGAACCCTCAACCTTTTGATCCGTAGTTAGAAGTGTTGTTTGTTTTTTGCTTGTTTTCTAACTATTCTGATAAAATTCTTCTCATATTCATTCACATTTTCACAACTTTTTTCACAATACTTATTGATTTTTGTGAAAGAACGTTTTATGTTTCATTAAAGCGACATAGAAAGGTTACCAAAATGAGTAATGTAAATGTTTATATCAGAGGCAATTCTATCTGGTGCAATTTCTCAATTCAAGGCGTTCTATATAGAAAGCCATTCAAGATTAAAAACAATAAGAACAATTATCGCCTTGCACTAAATAGGGCAAGTGAATTGGAAGAAATGTTAGATAATAATATAATTCCTTCCGATGATAATATAATAATTAAACCAGTTATTAAAAAACCAAATGAATCGAAAAAGGAAATTGTATTCACTTTAGATTATTACATTAAAACCTTTATAGAGAATGGGAGTTTTTCTGATAGAAATAAGAAAATGTATAATGCTGCATATAAAAAATTCCAGGAAGTAATTGATACATCAATTATAGGAGTTGAGGATGTAAATTCAATTCATTATGGAACATTTAAGGCATACTTATTAGAGAATCTTACCTATAATTCTGCAAGAACGTATATTGGTTACATGAGTATCATTTTTAGTAAGGCAATAAATTCTGGAATCTATAAACATAAGAATCCTTTCATTAGGTTAAAAAGGAAAGATAAATTATATATCAGAACATTAACTGATGAACATCTCAATTTAATTTTGGAGTATCTTAAAAAAATAAATACTAATTTATATAGATTGGTGAATTTCATCAGTAAAACTGGATTCAGATTAAATGAAGCGGTTGAATTAACATGGGAACAAATCAAATGGAAAGAAAAGATGATTGATTTATATAATTTTAAGGATAACAGATATGAGTTATTTCCCCTTAATTTAGAAAATGGTACTCTTATAGAATTTTTATCATCATTTCAGAAAGACTCGGGAAAAGTTTTTAATGTAAATTATGATTGGGTAACAAAACCTTACCAGAAAGCTATTAAGACGATAAATGAAGAAATGAAGGCCAAAAATAAAAAATGGAAAGATATTCCAAATTATACTATTCATGATTTAAGAAGAACTTTTGGCAGTAAATACGCTAAAAGATTAATGCCATTAGAACTGATGAAACTTATGCGTCACAAAGATGTTGAAACTACCTTGAGATACTATGTAAATATGGATATAACTGATATTGCTGAAAAATTAAATAAAGATTAGTATATTTGCATATGTAAAAGCACCCATAGCTCAATTGGATAGAGCGTTGCGCTACGGACGCAAAGGTTGAGGGTTCGATTCCTTCTGGGTGTACAAAAAATGCCTACTATTTAGTAGGCATTTTTATGTGTGAATGAGATTTTATCAGAAATTTCTTTTATGCTTTTTATTTAGAAGTGAAATCCTATCTTTTAAATTCTGTATTTCATCTCTGTAAGACCTGTTTTTATTCTTTAGTTGCTCAATCTGATTTTTAAGGTTATCAATCTTTAAATCTTCATTATCCACAGCATTTCCCTCATTTAGTTTTCTATTAGTTAAGGGATTGCTTGAAGGAATATATTTTAAGATATAATTTTTTATTTTAGTAACTGGAGGAGTGAGTTTAGAAAGAATTCCGTATCTCCTTACCACCGATTTATTGTATTTAACAACATCATAGAGTGATAATCCTTTCGTATAGACTAAAATTAACGCATGATAAAAGTTTGCTGCGTCAACCTGAATAACAACCATAGATAATTTACGATGCTGTGAGTATGAAACAGCAAAATTTACTTTTGAGTTTTGTGGAAACTTAGTATTGAAAATGGTTTCCATCGCTTTCAATATCTCTTGGTTATTGGTTGAATAGTTCATAGTGTTTCTCCTATATAATAAATATCCAAAATCAATGAAACATGACGGGTGGTTAAATTCTGTAGTAAATAGAAATCATTAAAATAATTTAAATTCTGTAGAGACATGTCTTTCTATCCAAGATGGTTTTTGTCATTAGGATTTTCATACTGAAAATAAAGTAAGGTGTATCTTGATAATATTTTTTTATTTATTTGATAGACTATTGATTTGTTTTAATACAGAATGATTAGCGACATTTAGAATTACCGATTGACGACAATTATAATTACCGGAAAACGGTAAAGATAATTACTATCATTCGTGTACATAAAATCAGGTACATGAATGATTTCAAACAATCAAATCAAGAGGTTAAGGATGCTAATCTGTCGAGGTCCAGAAGTATTGACCAGTTAAATTGAATTAAGTCCAGAAGGATTGCCCACCCAGGTTCAAAAGTATTGACCAGTCCAGGTCCAGAAAGATTGACCAGTCAGGGCCAGAAGGATTGCCCACCCTAAAACTACCCTTTAGCGATTTAGTAAATCGTTATTATTAACGCCATTTTCCGGTTCATTATTTTTCAAGCAATGGAGGAAAAGTGGCATACAAAAGGATAGTCAATATGGAAATTACTGAAATCATAAGAAGATACTTCGACTCTCAAAACCTAAGCTCAATATCAGTTCAGTCCGGTCTTTCCCGAAATACAATCCGGAAATATATAAAAGAGATTGTCAGACGAGGAATAACAAGCTATGACAAGGAGAGAATCGAATCCATTCTGCCTGAGATAATGCCAAAGATATCTGGAAGACCTGCGGCCAAAAAGTTTATACTGGAGCCATTCAAAGAGGAGATATCAGAGTTAATTACTTCGAAGGAATATAAACTTAAGCCCAAGAGTGCTTTTGAGGTAATAACTGAAAAGCATGGGCTTACCGGAAAGGTAAGCTACAGTAGTTACAAGAGATTTATCCATGAGAATAAATTTGTAATTGATATCGCTCAAACCACCTGTCGCATGGAATATGAGGCAGGCAACCAGGTTCAGATTGATTATGCGAAGATGGGGACACTATATGACCCTATTGCTAAAACTAATCGTACTGTTTATGCATTTATCGGCTCTCTTGCCTTTAGCCGTCATAAGTTTGTGGAATTTGTATTTAAGCAGGATCAACAGAGTTTTACTCAATCTCATGTAAGGATGTTTAATTATTTTGGTGGAACTCCGAAAGTAATTTATCTTGATAACCTGAAGACCGGAGTAATAAAACCAGACCTATATGATCCACTTATAAATAAAGCATATAATGAACTGGCTGAATATTATGAATGCTTCTTAAACCCCTGCCGGGTTGCCACCCCTAAAGACAAACCTATAGTAGAGCGTGATGTCCAAACTGTAAGAGAACAGTTTAAGATTTACAAAGCATTGAATAATAAAATCACTCTTCAGGAATCAAACAAATTAATCCTCGAATGGATTACAAATATTTACGGCAGGCGGTCTCATGGAACAACAAGATTAAAACCATATGAAGAATTTATCCAGGCAGAACAACCACTTCTTTTGCCTCTACCGTTGGAACCCTTTGAAGCAGCATTTTGGAAAGAGGCAATAGTCCATCCCGATCATTTTATACAAGTACAAATGAAAAGATACTCTCTTCCGAGTTGCTATGTAGGAAAGAAGGTTTTTGTAAAGGTAACTCATAATCATATTGAGGTGTACTATAATAATCAGCTTATAAAGATGCATCCCATCCCGAAAGGTAGCATGCAGACTGACTTAAATGACTTTCCGGAGAATATGCAGGCAATGATGAATACAGGTTTGCCTTATGCAGTCAGAAAAAATGCAGAGGAAATCAGTCCTGAGTTTGGAGATCTGATAACCAGAATACTTGCTCCACATGCATTTATAAATATGCGAAAAGCTCAGGGACTATTAAGCATTGCATCTAAATATCCGAAAGATATAATCGCCCTGGCCAGTCAGGCGGCTCTCGTTGATTACCGGCACCTTACACCTAAAGTCTTTACGTCGATCATTGAAAAGATACTTGAATCCACTGAAGAAGAAACTACAATAAATATATCAACTGAAACATCCTGTTTTGTAAGAGATATGGATTACTTTATTAACGTTAACTAAAACCAAAAGGAACTAATGAACTATGTCCAACATTGCTCAATTAAAACAACAACTCAAATCGGTAAAACTATCCGGCACACTGGATACTCTTGAACTGCGGCTAATGGAAGCCACACAGAATCAACTATCACTGGGTGAAATGCTATCGATGATATTATCCGATGAACTGGAGACCCGGCGCAACAGACGACTGCAGAGGTTAATACAGAATGCCAAACTTGAAGCTAACCAAACCCTGGAGAGTTTTGATTTTACTTTTAACCGCTCAATCAATGCTTCCCAGATCAGACAGCTTGCTACCGGAAACTTTATTGAGAAAGCAGAGAATGTGTTTTTTGTTGGTCCTACCGGTACCGGAAAGACTCATCTTGCCAAAGCTCTGGGGCATGCAGCCTGCAGAAGTTACTTAACAGTTGGCACTTACAACTTCCATGAACTGTTCACACTTTTATCCCAGGCGGATTTAACCAACCGGTTAAGCAAACTGCTAAAGAATATCATTAAAAATGATCTGATAATCATCGATGACTTTGCTTTTAAAAAGCTCGATCAGAAATCCGCAGAATATCTTTATGCAATTACAGATGCCAGATATGGTAAGGGATCAATTATCCTTACCAGTAATCGTTCCATGAGTGACTGGGGTGGTATCTTCCCGGATCAGATTATGGCAAATGCTTTGATGGACAGACTCTGCCATAATGCACATCAAATTATAATTAAAGGAGAATCATACAGGAGGAAAAAGAACCCAACTTTTGATGCGGGAAAACAAAAAAAATAGTTAACTTTGAAAACGCTAAAAGTAGTTTTTAGGTGGTCAAACCTTTTGAACCTGACTGGTCAATATGCTGGCCCTCGACAGCTAATCAACAAGGGCCTGAGTTGCGAGGATGCGGCAGAAAAAACAGGCATAGGAGAGAAAACAGCACGGAAGTACCTGAAATCAGGAAAGTTGCCCACGGAGCTGCAGAAAGACCACACCTGGCGGACAAGAGAAGATCCATTCAAAGACGATAATCAAAGAATAAAAGAAATGTTGGAGCTTAATTGTCGTTTGGAAGCAAAAACAGTCTTTGAATATTTACAGGACAACAATCCGGACAGATATTCAAATGGACAACTGAGAACACTTCAGAGAAAGTTCCGGCAATGGCGTGCATTGGATGGACCTGCTAAAGAAGTAATCTTTCCCCGAATACATCATCCCGGTGAGAAATGCGAAAGTGATTTTACAAGTATGAACCTGTTAAACATAACAATAAACGGAGAGAGGTTTGATCATTTGATATATCATTTTATCCTAACGTATTCAAACTGGCAGACAGGCATAATTTGTTTCTCGGAGAGTTTT
>JARLHD010000436.1 GCA_031292435.1 Ignavibacteriaceae bacterium | reverse complement strand
ATAAATTTTAATGAATCTTTAATTGCCTTAAGATACCTTGGATAATCTATTTCATACCAGTCATATTCCACGGAATTTATTGACTCATGAGGAATAAGAAATGAGGTGGCTATTAAAGTATTGTATCCCTGACCTAATAAATTGGAATTGAATCCCGCCTTCACAACTGCCTGTTCGTACTTGTCAATATAGCCTGAACTATATACTGTCGTATCCGAATTGATACTCAGACCGATTAGATGTGCATTAGTTAAAAAGTTGGAGGCGTAATCCTGAATTTTATAAAATGCCTGAGCATTTTTATCCGGATACACGTCCGTAGCATTAAATGGAAAATTATTTGGAGGAACGCTTCCTAAAGAATCTTGTTGTTGTTGTCCCCAAACCCATGTTTGGTTTTGTTTCCACATTGGCAGCTGTCTGGCTACTAGGTCTTCCATCGAATAATCAAAGTACTGGTTCTGTTCGTAATGTGCAATCTCAGTATAATATTCAATTGTGTCAGTTGGTGTTCCTATGTTTCCCTGCTGAATAGTAGTCGATATCCCGTTATCTCCTCCCCATGTCAGCCAGTATATCGATGTGTCTGAATATCTGTTGAGATATTCCTTATATGTATCGTTTGGTCCGCTTATTTCTTTATAGTTATCTCCCCAATTCCTTTTTCCAAAAAATTCTATGTATTTCAGTATTCCTGTTGAATCAACTACATTAATTGGCACCTGGGCTCCACGTAGATATAACTGATATGAATTTAATGAAATACCGTCAGGATTTATCCCATATTTTTCAAGATCAGCATTCGTTATCCTGTAAATTCCGTCTGAATTGGTACCTAACTTCAGGTAGGTCTTGGAAAAATCTATCCAGGATGAATTATTTGCCTGTGGTTCAAAATAGTTCTTGTCCAGCGGCTTTGCATTTTGATAGTTCAGTATTACTGATGAAAGGAATTCCTTTTCTTCCTTCCCTTCCTTTACATTCACAGGCTTTATGTTACCCGGATTATTCAACCTGAGTGATAATTTTACCTTACTCAATTCTTCTATTATATCATTGTTTGATAAATACTGGTATATTTTCAGATGTACACAATAATAATTCCTAAACCAGATATATCCCTTAATTTCAACTAAATTCTGATTTACTGTATTAACTTTTGTGGGTATATCTTTATATATTACTGACTTATTGTCAGTTGTACTGACAGCAGAATTTATAATCGGTTTTCCCTTTATCTTATTTTCAGATAAAGTGGTAAGGTTTGCAGTTACTTTCGAATAGGAGGGTAATGCTATTATTATGTCCTTGGATGGTAGGGCGCTTCTTCCGGCACGGGATTCGTCCTGAAAATTATTGAAATTAACAAGTTTATCTGTTCCCTTTTGCATATTGGTATGGGGAACTGAAGGAAGATTTAATTCAAATTCTATTATATTATTTGTTTCTTGATAATTATTTATACTATTTTGGGGGTATGTAGGATAAATGACTATTAAAAATGAGAAAGTTATAAAAAGAATTTTCTGCATCTTATTCCATAAATTTATTCTTGTAATTTAGTAGATTATATTTATAAATAATAACCATTTTTTTTGTATTCACTCAATTTAGACGGCATTCAGATTCAATCTACTGATCTATCCGAATTAAAGTATTATCTGCTTGATTCTTTGGATAAATCGGGGAATTCTAAGATTATTGTAACTTTCAATTTAGAATTTTATAGAAATGCTTTAATAAATAAGGATTTTTATACCGTTTGTCAGAATGCTGACATGGTAATTCCTGATGGTATAAGTATAATCCATTTTCTGAAATTAAAATACAATAAAAGATTAAAAAGGATTACTGGAAATGATCTTTTTAATCTTATACTAACTATATCTAATGAAATTCCTATAAAAATTGCCTTTGTGGGGTCAACAGTCAAAGTAATTGAAAAATTAAAAAAGAAAATCCATATTGACTATCCAGCGTGCAATGTAGTAGCTGCAATTAGCCCCTCCTTTTTCTTCGAAAATAACGAAGAAGAAAATAAAAAGATTATAAATCAGCTTATTATTTCACAGCCAGACGTTCTTTTTCTTGCACTTGGCAATCCAAGACAGGAATTATGGCTCGATAAACACAAGGATCAGATTGGTTCTAAAATAAATGTCGGGGTCGGCGCTACATTTGATTTCTACACTGGACATAGAAGAAGAAGTCCATTGTTATTCCAAAAATTAGCACTTGAATGGGCCTGGCGCCTTTTTCAGGAACCTGTCAGACTCTCAAAAAGATATCTTATTCAGGGTGTTCCTTTCTATATCAGGAAAATCTTCCAGATAATTCTGAAAAATGACAAAAAATCTTAAGCAAATCAAAATTCTCTATCTCGTTAAAACTATGGCTATAGGTGGGGCTGAGAGATTTACTCTTAACCTATCCCGCTATTTTAAAGATAAAACTTATAGCATTACTGTCGCTTCATCTGGTGGTTTATTTGTCGGACAATTGGAATCTTCCGGAATTAAACACATAATATTAAAAACCCCGCCGGAATTAAACAATATTATCTCTCTTTATAAAGAGCTCCTCAGTATCATAAAAGAAAACGATTATACAATTATACATTGTCAGCATAGAATTTTTACTTTCCTCCTGCAGTTTGTTCTAAATAGGAAATTCATTCTCTTATATACCAGCCATAACCTGTTTAATGATTTGTTTCAAAGATTTATATTCCCGGATTATGCAGCCGCTGTCTCTGAATCTATATATAATAACCTTCTAAGTACTTCATTCTTAAATAAAAATAAAATTACCCGGATAAATTTGGGCGTCCTGGTTCCTGAAAATTATCCTGCACCTAGAGGTATTATTACATTTGGGTTCTTTGGCCGCTTAATAAAGGAAAAAGGTATATTCGACCTTCTTGAATCAGTCAAAATACTTGCGTCAGAAAATATAAGGTTCAGACTTATTATTAGAGGGAAAGGTGAACTAAATAAAATAACTGAGTTTATAGAAATTAATAATTTATCTGAAATAATTTCAATTATGCCCCCTGCTTATGATGAGAATGAAATTTATAAAGATGTACATGTTCTTGTTCTGCCTACACAACTCAATGAAGGACTCCCTATTTCGATTCTTGAGGCTGCAGCAAGAAGGGTTTTAATTGTATCTTCTGATGCCGGAGGCGTGAAAGATTTTCTAAAGGATCAGAATACCGGGGTTATGCTGTCTAAGTTGGATCCCGTAACCATTGCTGGTACATTAAAAGAAATTATACTTAATTATGGCAAATATTTATCGACTCTTGATAATGCTTTGAATCTTGTGAGGGATGGATTTTCTTTGGAAACCGCGAATAAAAAATATGAGAAGCTATATAACAGGATTCTTGAAACTACCGATCCCTGAACCTCCTTTCTTACTTTTATAAAATAAACTAATTGTCTCGAGTACTGATTCAGGTGTTACATTTATTAAACAATATTTTTTATCATGTATACAATTCCAGTCACACCCGAAACATTCCATTTTATCATATAGGAAAACAGCATCTTCTCGTTCTTTATATGGGAAAAACTTTCCATACTTCCCCCCTCCTATTATTGCTATTAACGGAGTATTAAATTGATGTGCAAAATGAGTTAGCCCCGAATCATTTCCGATATACAAATTACAGTATCTCATTAAAACTGCAATTTGCTTAAAACTAAGTCTCCCCCCCATATTTATTATATTGTTCCTGCCTGCACATATTGAATCCAGTTTGTTCCGCTCCTCTTCCTTTCCAAGGAGTACTACATCATCATCTAATATGGAACAGAGTTGTTTGTAATTGTTTATCCCCCAGCTCTTGTCCAGCTCGGATGACATTGGAGCAATAATAATAAAGTTCTTTGCCTTTAACTTGCTGTTAATTACATTTAGCGGTATCTGTTCATCCCCGAATATGTTATTATTATTAACTAATCCGATCTTATTTTTTGATAGGTAGTATGAAAGTCTTTCATACTCATTCTTCCCCGGAACATCAAGAATATCCGCATAAAGTTTATTGTTTCTGCTTAATATGATATTAGGCAGATAAAGAGAGGTACCCTTTATAGCAGTCTTTCTTTTTACCCCTGAAATGAAGGTTAATTCTTCATTAATCATTCCCCTTTCCTGTGTAATATTTATAACATGTGAATATCTGTTTCTCCTAATCAGGAATATTATTTTTAATCTGTACAACAAATTATATCTGTATTTATTTTTATTAATTGAAATACAGTTAAATCTAAGTTCCTTCCAATCAAACAGGCTGCTGAATTTTTCAGATATTAAAAGGTCACATTCTTCATAATAACCATTTACGCCGATGGAATACAAAAAGTCAGCGGAGATAATTAAGTCCCCCAGCTTTTCTGTGTTTATCACCAATAGCTTATTCGATATCGGACTTTGGTCTCTGGAGAAAAGAATTATAATAATTTGGGAAATTAAATTGCTTACAAATATTTTAACTTTAATAAGGTTGTTCAATGTATCCCCGGATTCTGTATCGAATTAAAATCCTTCCTGAATATCTTATTCAATAGAAAACTCATTTTCGAAAGTATATTCCTTCTCCTTAGAATACGGATAATTCTCTCCCCCAATAAAGAAACTATCAGATATCTTGATAATGAAGAAAATTTAGATGGATACGCTATGAACAATTTGAAAAACATTCTTCTGGCTTTATTCATGTCTCCCCTGTAATATTCAAGCAGGGCTAACCTGAATGAAAAAATATAACTATCCTTAAATTTTGATAAATATTTTTTTTGCAGGTATGCTGCCCCAGTATTATATACATTCTTTTGCTGTATATAAGAATATTGACTCGCTTCGGAATCATTTCCTATCCTGTAATAATAAAGCGGACTCTGTATATTATGCATCCGGCATCCGTGCTCTATTAAGCGCAAAAATAGATCATGATCCTCGGCATATCGTTTCGTTTTATCATATCCATTAATATTAATAAGGTTCTCACGAAGCACTAACATCGAAGAATGCAGTACAGATGCGGTAACTGGCATCATGAATTCGATCTCATCATGCATTTCAGGGAATTTCTTCTCAACAATTATCTTTCCATTCCTGTTGATGTAATAATAATTAGACCCGACTAACTGAATATCATTGTTATTCTCAAGGAATTCTACCTGTTTTTCAATTCGACTAATATCGCATAAATCATCTGCATCCATCCTCGCAATATATTTTCCTTTTGATACAGAAAGAGCAAAGTTGAGCTGGTTGATTAACCCTTCATTACTTCTGGAGTAAAAAGAAATCCTCGAATCTGAAATCTCCTTTATTTTAGTTGCTGTATTATCACTCGAACCATCATCAATTATAATAAATTCAAAATTATCATAAGTCTGATTTAAAATCGAATTAACCGAACTTGTTATATATTTCTCAGCATTTAAAACTGGCATTATTACAGATACAAGTTCTTTATTCATCTGATATCTTGGAATATTTGTTACTTAATTCAGCAATTACTTTATCCCACTCAAACTCAAGAGAAAATTTATTAGCCAAACTGCCGATTTCATTTTTCGCCTGTAATGATAATGCGGTTAGCTCAGTGATTTTATTTATAAGCTGAATTTTATTACCGTAGTTTATAATATATGGAGTTAAATTCTTAGGAAAATAATCAGTCAATCCAATTCTGCTTGTCGTTATAAATAAAAGTCCTGCATTCATACTTTCTAATAAGGTAATACTGAATGTCTCGTATCTGGATGAAGCGATATAAATATCATTCTTTATCATTTCCTTTCTAAGACTTTTATTAGCAAGCGTTCCTTTTATTTTAAGGTTAATATTTCCAGGCAAATTATTAAATATTTGATTTCCACCATTGACTGAAGAAATTATAGTCAACTCAATAGGAATTGACAGCAGAGCTAATGAATTCATCAGGAATGAATAACCTTTCTCTTCTCTGTCTATATTCCCTACTGAAATTAGTTTTAATACCCCGTTTGGTTCATTATACTTCTTCACCACATCTGGATATGATTCTATCCCATTTTTAAATGAAAGAATTCGGTTTTCCTTAATTTTGTAATAATGTCTTATGAATCGTGATATTCTTTCAGAAAGTGTTAAAATATAATCTGTGCTATGCAAAACTATCCATTCGTTAAAAATGGTCCTGAGTTTTAAAAGCCTGGATTTATTTACATAATATTTATACTCATATGACGCTATGCCATGAACTGTATAAATAAATTTTGTTTTAATTAGAAGTTTAAGAGGAAAAAGAACAACATAAAACATTTCAAGAGTTGATAAGTGTATTATGTCTGGTTTGAATTTGAATACCATCCCGAATAAACGGAATATACCACACCTGAAAACATTCTCATCAACTAATTCTTTACCAAATAGTTTCTGGAAACGGCTGTACTTTTTCCCATCCTGGAAATAACAGACGTAGACTGCATTATGATTTAATTTTGAAAACTTATCGAATATTGCTTTAGCTACTATTGTTGGAGCAGGTAAAACCTCCCCATTTTCATAGCTTCCCAAAAACATTATTTTCATTATAGATCAGGCTTCAAAAAATTTGTGTTTGAAATTGTGTTTCAACAACATTATAAGCTGTAAAATAAATACAAAATATTCACTTATAATAGTTGCTGCCACTGCACCCCATAATCCATAAAATCTTATGAGAACAACATTAGTTGTTACATGTATCAAAGCTCCAAATCCGTTGCTTATCATTGGAATTTTTTCTTTCCTTATAGAATTTGAAATTACGCCTGTCAGATTATTAAAGAATAACCCTGGTAATGCATAAACGAGATATTTGAGATAAGATATCGAAAGGGAATATTTAGTGCTGTAAAAAAACAGTATTATCGTTTTTCCGAAAATATTAACAAAAATGATTGAAACAACTGAGATAGTTAGTAGTATTATTGACACTAAAAATACCTCGTGCCGATCAATTTTATTATTCAATGAAAATGATTTGCTAAGGTCAGTGAAAATCGGGGTTAACAACACGTTACTAATTATTGTGGGGACTTTATATAATGAGTATGCAATTGAATATATTGCAACTGCTTCAAAACTTAAGAATCTTTCAATTATCAGTAGATCTACTCTGTCATAAATCAGCACAAAGATTATTCCCATGCCAATTGGGACAGAAGAAAATAAAATTTTCTTCAAAACTAGGTAATCAAATTTTAATTGAAGGCTTAGCTTTTCTTCATGCAAGTATTTGAATAGTATCCCGAAATGAAAAATTACTGATACTAATAATGAACCGAGTATCATATAATGCTGAACCTTCAGCAAATAGAAAATGATAATCAATACTGCAAATATTACCCTGCTAAGTAAAAATCCTTTAAAACTTTTCTTGTATCTTTTCTTGCCATATAAAATAGAATTCAATATAACATTAAACCCGTTCAGGTATGTAAGTAGACCTATTATACCTATTATTACAGGATCAATTGCTAAATTGATATAAAGATAAATGAACATTACAAAAATGAAAATCATCATCAGTATTAGCCGAAAGGAAATAGCTGAATCTAATTTTTCTTTTAAATCTTCTGCCCCTGCCTCCCTCTGAAAATAAAAACCAAACCCTAAATCAAATATACTGTTCAAAATACCGGTAAAAGCAAAAACTGTCGCTATAAGCCCATAATGTGTTTTATCAAGTTCCCTTGCAAGTATTAGAAAGAATACAAAAAATACAATCTTTTCTATAAGATTTATATAAAAGACATATTGAGATTCCTGAAAGATTCTTTTGGCAAATGGGAATATTTTAATAATTAGGGATTTCATTTAATTGATTTATTTCCTTGCTAACCATATTTCAGGATTTTGGTTATTTCTTGAATTCCATATCTCAAAATGCACAATGTAACCTTCTAAACTTTCCCCTATCTTAGCGATAACACTTCCTGGTCTCACTTTATCCCCCTCCTTTACAAATATTTCAGAGAAATGACTGTAGACCGTTCTGAAACCATCTTTATGGGAAATTATTATAACTCCCCCGTATCCCGGAATCCAATCTATTGCAGATACGATCCCCTCTGCGGAACACTTTATGTTTAAGTCAGTTGATGCTTTAATATCAACTCCATAATTAAGTGTCACGGTATTTAATTTCGTATTCCTGTCTTCTCCATAATGCCTTACTATACGCCCTCCTGCTACAGGCCAGTTAAGCTTCCCCTTCAAAGACGAAAATGAAGATAAATTTGTCGTAGAAATATCTACGTCATAATCAGACTCTTGAGTAATTTCTTTCTTGTTGGATAAAATAGTTTTGTTTTCCTTCTTTGATTTATCCAATTCACGCTTTGCTATCCTTTCCTTTTCTTCTTTTCTCTTTTTTTCCTCGGCTTCAATCAGTTTAGCTATAAGGTTTTTAATTTTATTCTCTGCAGACCTTTTAATATTAATTGATTTTTTTAGCTCAGCTTTATCACGACGAATAGAAGTTAATACTTTCTTTCTTTCAGCAAGCTTTTTTTTCAGTGCTATTGCCTCATTTTCTTTCTGGTCGGCTAATAGTGACTTCTCTGTTTTTTCCTTTTCATATTTACTTCTAAGTTCTATCAGGTCTTGCTTATTCTTTTGATACTCAGCTAGATCCTTTACTCGCCTTTCTGAAAATTTCTGAAGGTATTTATATCTTAGCAAGGCCTGCTGAATTGACTCTGAATTAAGTAATGCAGTCAATTCATCTTCCTTCCCCCTCTTGTAAAGAGAAACAACATATTTGGAGTAATTCTTCCTCAGTATTTCAATTTCTTGTTCGATATATCCTATCTGTTGAAGAGTATTTTCAATGTCATCCTGTTTAAGCTGCTCTTCCTCTCTTAGTTTGTTAATTAGGGTATTCAATAGAAAACTTTGTTTATTATAATTTTCTAGGGCAATATTGGACTGCATTTCTTTTGTTGAACTTATCTTTAATTGTGATTCCAACATTGAAATTTCAGTTTTGATTCTGGAAAGTTCGGTTTGCTTGTTTTTTATCCGATCTTTTCCCTGTGGCAAGATAAAAGAAACAGCAAATATTGTTATAATGATAATAAGATATTTTATATTCTTTACCATTTAATTATAGAAGCATCATCAGGAAGCTTAAAATCGATATAGATATTTTTCTTATTGGCATTCATTGCTTTATAATCAATTTCTACAGTCTCGTTCTGTTTCCTATTCATAACTTCTATCTTTGCTGGTACCGCAACTGTTTCCATCAATTCAAAATTGGAATATTTCCCTTCCAACAAATCATTACCACTGCTGTTTTTCAGGAGGTAATGAATTATCCCCAAATTTCTAACATCAACCTCATATTCAGCAATATTATTGGTAGCAGAATCTTTGTAAGTAAGCAAATATTTATCATATACTACCTGGTAATTATTGGGCTGCTTATAAAGGTTGTTGGTTAGGTTTACTGAACCTATGAACGCATCCATAATGTCCCCGAATGAAAGGTCAATCTTGAATATCTGACGTAATATATCGCTGCTTTGAAGTCCTTTATACGCCGTGTTCTGAAGGGCATCATAAAAAATGAAATCCTTATTAGTAACCAAAGCCTGTGCTAATTCAATTCCGAATGGTCCTGTTATCGTAAGGTAAAGAGAATCTGGTTTAACAAGAACCACTCTGAATGCAGCACTGCTATTTACTTCATTCGATTTAATTGTTATTGTACCATTCCCCTCAAACGTCCTGATTCTTCGTCTGTTTGCCTCAAGCTTGGTCATTAATCTGTCAGTGGAAAGAATTTCAACTTCATCGGTTGGTTTTGAAGGTACACACCCCGATAATGTAAATATTGATATAATAAATACTAGTGAAATAATGCTGAATAAGAGCTTCAAATTTCACCTTTATCAATTTTATTTTTAAGATTATTATTTGTAGAATCAAGATTAAAGGCTTTCTGCCATAACTCAATAGCTGATTTCTTTTCACCGGTCATGAATTTAGCATCACCAAGATGTTCAAGGGTGGTAGCCGATTCTCCCCCGCTGGAAATAGCTTTTTGAATAAAATCTTTAGCCTCGTCAAATTGACCAAGCTTAAAATAAATCCATCCCTTGGTATCAAGATATGAAGAGTTAGCTGAATCAACCTTCAGTGCAATATTTACCATTTTCATTGCTTTTTCCAGTTGGAGTCCTCTTTCTGATAAAGCGTATGCATAATTATTATTTATTAATGCATTATTTGAATCTAATTTAAGGGCTTTTTCGTATACACTATCGCATTCAGTCCACCTCTCCTGTGAGTTATAGATAAGACCAAGTGTTCCAAGAAGATTGACATCTCCAGGTTTTAAATTTAACGCTTTATTAAGATATTTAATAGCATTGTCATAATCTTTCAATTGGTTCAGCGTATACCCATAGGCAGATAAGGCATTAACATCCCTTGGTGAAATTTCAACTGCTTTTTGAAGATATGGTTTCGCTGAAGTATGGTTCTCAGTTTGTGCATAAGACAATCCAAGAATAAAATTAACTCCGAAATCTTCTGGAAAAGTTGTAACTACAAAGTTCATAAGTTTTGCAGTTTCCCTGTACTTTTTATTATCAAATAATAGTCCTCCTACCTGAAGCCAATACTGTGAATTTTCATTCTTTAGTTCTAATGCTCCTAATAAAATTTTTTCCGCTACTTTATCATCTCTTATTAAAAAATTAAGAGCACCCAGATATATTTTGATCTGTACAGCTGTAGTATCTTGATCCAGTTTTGTAAAGATCTTTTTTACAACGGGATATAGAGAGGAATCTGAAAGGGATTTGGCAAAATATGAGGCGCCTATCCTCATTTTCCCTTCGAATGGAATATCTGGTTGTTTAAGAAGTAAATCATACTCGTTTGAAGCCTCTTCCCATTTGTTTTGAAGAAGATAAATCTGAGCTTTCCTTTCATGGGCATCAAGATCATTCGGGGATGTTTCCAGGATATCATTTATAATTTCAAGTGCTTTATCATACTTCTTCTCTCTTTCATATATTTCAACCAATAATTTCTGTAAAGCAGTATTACTTGGGTCTATGGTTAATAGTTTAACTACTGAAGTGGCTGCAGATTCGTTATCTCCCAGCTTTTCATATAGTTCCCCTACTCTCATTAAAATACTCCAGTCGGGACCAACATAGTCTGTTAATTTATTGTAAAGTTCAATAGCCTTAAGAGGTTTTGTGGTTTCGTAAATTTGAGCAAGTTTATAGTATGCCGAATAATTTGTGGAATCCATTCCAATAATTTTTTCATAAGTTGCAGAAGCTGAGTCATTTTGCCTGGCTGAGTTAAATACATCCCCCAAAAGCTCAAAATACTCTATTTTACTGTTATTTAGATCAATTGAACGTTTTGCATATTTAAGTGCTTCAGGAATTTTCTCAAGGATAAAATAATTCTTGGCTAAAGCATAATAAATGGCAGCACTTGTATCTTGCGAAAGAGATTCCAGATATTCAGATATTGCACCAGCATAATTCCCCTTGGCTTCTTCGACTGAACCATTAATAAAATGGTCTAAAGCATAATTCTCCTTTTCTGCTGGGTCTATTATTTTAGCAGTAGATGTATTATAGTTTTTAACAACTTCTTTATTTGATGAACAGCCGAAAAAAATGAATATTACCGATATTAAAGCGAAATATTTTATCATACAAAATGAAAGATATAAATGATCTTTAATTAATTAAATGTAATAATTAGTTACTATTGAACTGCTTAAAAAGGATATAATGCGAATTGGGCACCTTAAAAATTTTAGTAGGTGTAAATATAGTAATAATACCATTTACTATGTGATTTGTTAAACCCCCAATAAAAAAGAGTCTCCCAACTATATTTTAATATATTTTGATTAAATTTGGAGTACTCAGAGCTATATAAACTTATGGAAATTTATGATATTGGTCTTGCCTATGTTTGGGAATATGACGATGATTTTATTGAACTTATAGAGTCGGCATTTCATAAGGCAGGTCTAACTTCTTTCAGAATTACAGCATGGAATATCAATGAGATAACAGACCGGGTCAGGAAAAGGAAATTAGGTTTTAACTTCTATCTCGATCGTGCTTCCGATGCTAATGAAGCTTTTCTCTACCTTGGGAAAATATTAACACGAAGGAAAACAAAAATTTTTAATCCATACAAAAATATTCGTCATGCAATTGACAAAGCAAGCATGCACCTCGAATTTATTACTACAGGGCTCGAAGTTCCCTATTCTATTATAATTCCGCCTCATAATCAGCTGATGAATATTTATATTTCAGTTGATGAGCTTGCCAAACTTGGCAGACCCTTTATTATTAAACCCTGCAATAATACAGGCGGCGGAGTTGGAGTGGTAACTGGGGCAGAATCACTAAAAGAAATTCTCGAGGAGCGTCTTAGAAATTCAGATGATAAATATATTCTTCAACAAAAAATCTATCCTTTAATAATTGGTGAAAAAAGAGCCTGGTTCAGATCATTCTGGGCTTTCGGAAGACCAATTCCGGTCTGGTGGAATGATTTAACCCATATTTATAATGAATTAAGTCCTCAAGAAATTAAAAGTTTCAGGCTAAACAGACTTCTGCTCATTACAAAAAAAATTGCTGTGCTGACTGGTATTGATTTCTTTTCAACCGAAATTGTTATTACAGAAAATAAAAAGTTTATTGTAATAGATTATGTAAACGATCAGTGTGATATGAGAATAAAATCCCGCCATATAGATGGAGTTCCTGATAATGTTGTCCAAAAAATTATTGATCAGATGATAAAAAGTGTTTTACATTATAAAAAATTGAATGGGCTCAGAAAGTAAAAATGAGGAGCAACGAAATTTATTTAATATTACTAATTGTTTTTTTGATAGCGGGGTTCTTTATATTCCATTATATTTTCAACATTTATGAAGTTACATTTAAAATATCCCCGGATAAATTATATGCTGATAATACATCTACTATATTCATTGAAGCAGTCCCGGTAAATTCTTTTGGATGGAAAACCCCGTTTAGAAAATCTCATGTCGAATTTGTAATTATTGAAGGTAATGATCTGATAGATGTTCTATCATTGGATAATGACGGTGGAATTATAAAATTAAAAGCTAAGGATAAACCCGGTAAAGTTTCCATATCCGTAAAATCTATTTATTCTTTACTCCCCTCTACAATAGAAATTATAATAGAACCGAATATTGTCTGATTAAAAATATTTCTAAATAAACTCATATATTATTATCTTTTGATGGTTGATTAACTTATTCTCAACTAGATTTTGAGGGATTATGAAAAAGGTAATTCTGCTCTATTTCTGCTTTCTTATTAGTTCGTACAGTTTTTGTCAGGGCACTGCAGGGGAATCTGCTAAATATGAAAATAGAATGTTAATCGATATGCCAACCGCAGGAATTTTGGAAAAAGGTTTTGTCGGTGCTACATCTGATGTGCTTCCTGGAGGTGCGCTAATAACCATTCTTGAAGTCGGTGTATTTGATAATATTAGTTTCGGCATTTCTTACGGAGGAGATAATATAATTGGTTCTGGTCCGCTTGGTTGGTATAAATATCCTGGCATAAATTTACGATTTCGTTTATTTAACGAATCTTTTGGTCTACCTGCCCTTACTTTTGGATTTGACTCGCAGGGAAAAGGACATTATTTCGATTCTTCTGGCAGATATGCTGTTAAATCCCCTGGTTTTTTCGGCGCTGTTAGTAAGAATTTTGCTTTCCTTGGCTTTTTCAGCGTACATGGGACTTTAAATTACTCTATGGAGAACAAGGACGGGGATAATTATGTTAATATTTCAATGGGATTTGAAAAAACTGTTGGTTCTACCCTTTCCGTTGTTGGTGAATATGATTTCGCTTTAAATGACAATAATACCAAATATTTTGGCAGTGGTAAAGGATATCTTAATATGGGTTTAAGATGGGTAATGGGAGAAGGTTTTACTTTAGGCTTTGATTTAAGAGACTTGCTCAATAATCAAAAATGGTCACCAACTACCGCTGATAGGAGTATTAAGATAGAATATATTAAAAGTATATTTAAGTAATCTGTTTAGCTTTCTTTTTCCTTCAAACTTTTAATTGCAATTTATTGTCAAATAAGTGGTTAATAGTTTTAAATGTAACATATTGAACAACGTCTAAATTTAAAGTTAATTAACATGCAGGCGATAGTTAAATGAAGCACTTTTGGTACGGAACAATTGATCTGTTATTTGTATCTTAAACTATACAATAAAGTTTATTAATTTATACAAGAATTTATCCGATGTTGTTAAAATAGTTGTAAATGATATCTGCGAAATCTATTAGTTAGGCCTGATTTTTGCAGATATATAGTTAGTTTTAATGGAGGTACATAAAATGAAAATGTTGAAATATTACCCGGTATTGCTTTTATTATTAAGCGGTTCATTTCTCACTGGGTGCTATACTAGTTTAGCTACACGAGGTTATGCAGACAGGTATCCCGATAAAGGTGCCTATAATTCCAATAATGATAATTCAAACAGTAATAATGATTCTTATTCCGACCAGGATACTTCTTATAACAACGACCAGGGAGACGCAAATATAGATGACGGTCCATATCCTTATTATGGTAGATTTTATTCACAATATTATCCCTCAGTTGCAATAGGGTATGGAGTTGGACCTTTTTATGATCCATTTTATTATGATCCTTTCATATATGATGGTTGGTGTGCTCCTTATTTCTATTCATATAATCCGTTTTTCTATTATCCTTATTGGGGAACTGGATTCGGCGGGGGTTTTCACCATGGTCATAGGTGGTATAATGGCGGTTATAGATACGGAGCCAGAGGTGGTTATGCATTAAGGAATGGCGGATTAAGAGGTAACAATTATGGTGTAAGGGGAACTCTAACAAGAGGGACAGGTATTTATTCCAGAAATTCAGAAAGATCAAAGCTTGTAATGAATAATGGAATTTCAACTACCCGAAATACAATTAGCAGATCAAATGCAGTGACCAGAAGTACTATCGTAAACAATAGACCTAACATTACCACACAAAGATCTCAAGTTCCTAATATAAGAAATAAATATAATGTCGGACGAAACAGACAGTATCCAATAGCACGGAATAATGGGAATAGACCTAATTCAAGGAATAATAGACCACAACAAAGAACTTATAGCAATCCGCCGCAAAGAAATTCCTCTCCGGGTCATTATAACGGTGGTTCAAATAGAAGTAGTGGTTCATCCAACAGAGGCGGCAGCTCGGGAAGGAGCGGAGGCAATTCACGTAGATAAAGGTATTTTTATGAAAAATTTTTTAATTGTTGTAGCTATTTTCTCGTTTCTAAATATTACTGGTTGTTATACTGTAGTCTGGAGCCCGGGGATGGATTTCCCGACTGCAGATAGAACAACTGAATATAATTCTTCCGATACAACAGATTATTATAATAATGGTTCTGATAATTATGGCGACACCTACGGAGATGTTTATTATAGTGAACCCTATTTTGGGCATTATGCAAACTACTACAATATCCCCTGGTGGTACTCAATTGCGCCTCCTGTAGGCAGCACTCATATAAAAAATAATAGTGGTAAATCGGCAGTTAACAAAACCGGTGATGTTAATCCAATCAGAAATACCGGCGATGGACGGGGAAATACAGATAGAACTGCCGGAGACCTAGTTACCACTCCTCCTGTTTCTGTTTCTGGTTCCGGAAACACAGGTACCGGAGCAGGTACATCCAACTCCGAACCTAAAAAAACAGATTCAGGTTCCGATAATTCAAGGCAAAGTACTAGTTCAGGTTCTGTAAGAAATAATGATGGCAACAGAAATGACGGAGGCAGAAAATAATGAAGTGCGGAAGTTGGATTACAATACTTTTTTTAATTTCTTTATTATCAACAGCAATTTATCCACAAACAATCACTGATGCCTTAAGACTCGGGAATACAGGTATTGGTTCTTCCGCTAGAGCATTAGGTATGGGAAATAGCTATATCGGATTAAGTGATGATGCATCCGCAGGATTCTTTAACCCAGCAGGGTTTGGTTTATTAAAAAAATTGGAGTTTTCAGGTGGTTTGGACTATTCCAATTTTAGTAATGATGCAGTTTTGAATTCAAATGGATCTCCAATCGGACAATCTAATAACAATTCTACAAGCTCGACAAGACTTGACAGGGTTAGCTTTGCCTTCCCTTTCCCTACCCTTCGTGGAAGTCTTGTGTTTGGTTTATCTTATCAGAATACAAAAGATCTGAATGGAGCACTTAGTTTTAACGGATATAATAAAAATTCTTCTTTTATTCAATTCTTAACTTTAAATGGTAATAGTCTTCCGTATCAACTCGGCTTAAGCTCTCATTTAAAAGATGCCCAAGGAAATATAAGAAAGGATACAACTATTTTAAACGGGAACTTGAACCAAAGTGGCAGTATCCTTAACTCAGGTGGTATAAATAACTGGACTTTTTCAGGAGCTATTGAAATATATAAAAATTTATTTGTCGGCTTAAATATGAATTTTATTTCAGGCACATTTGAATCAAATAATGATTATTATGAGGATGATGTAAATCATGTCTACAATGGAGTTCTTGCAGATACTTCCGATCCTAATACTCTGAATTTTAAAACTTTTTATCTCAATAGGTTGACTCACTGGGATCTTTCAGGCTGGGATGCTAAATTTGGAATTCTTTACCAGTTTAACAGATATTCACGTTTTGGTCTGACAGTTCAATTCCCCAAAACCTATACTATAAAAGAAAGTTTCACTGTTAATGGTTCAGGTCAATTTCAAAATTATACGTATAATCTCAATTCGGCAGATTTCAGTGATAAAGTTCAATATGATATAATAACACCGTTTGAAATTGGAGCCGGGTTCTCCTTTAATATTAAAGGCTTGATATTAAGTGCTCAAGGTACGCTAATTGATTATTCCCAGCTTAAATTTGAAAACCCTGACGGAATCGATGCTGTTACTGTAGCAGACTTAAACAAATCCATTCAGAATGATCTGACTGCGGTTGTTAACTATAATTTTGGTGCAGAATATACTATTCCTAATGCAGGACTAAGAGTCAGAGCCGGATATTTTGTTCAGCCATCAGCCTATAAAGGTGACCCAGTTTCTTTTGATAAGAAATACTTTACGGCTGGAATAGGGTTCCTTGCTGACGAAGCCATAGGTTTTGACCTTGCATTTGCTCATGGATGGTATAGTGACCTTGGCGATAATTATGGATCAAATCTGTCAAGAACAACTCAGGATATAAAAGAAAACCACTTTATTCTAACCGGAACTTATAGATTTTAATTGTTATACAATTTGACTTAATATATTAAGCGTCCTATTTTTTTAGGACGCTTTTTTTATTTAAACCGGAGGTTCTAATCAGAGGCTTTATTAGCAGGATTGAAAGTAAAGATTATTATGTTTTTACCACAGATCAAAATAATGTTGTAAGGTGCTCACTAAAGGGTAAATTCAAGAAAGATTTTAATATGAAGAAAGACAAGCTTTATCTTATAGACATAGCCTCTGTAGGTGATTATGTAGATTATGAATTAAATGATGATGGAACCGGCTCTATTTACAGTATTGAGAAAAGAGACAACTATATTTCCAGAAAAGCGCCTAAAGTTAAAGGTTCGAGCTACAGAGGGGAAAGACTCGAACAGATTATTGCCTCAAATATTGATAATTTCTTTATTATAACAAGTATATTTTCGCCTGAATTCAATAACAAAGTAATCGACCGTTTTCTTGTAATAGGCGAAAGTGCAAAGTTAAATTGCTATATTGTTATTAATAAAGAAGACCTCGATCAGCTGAACATCCTATCTGAATGGGAGAAATTTTATTCAACTATTGGTTATAAAGTAATTAGAACCAGTGTGAAAACTAATACCGGGATTCATAAACTCAAAAAACTTTTTACCGGGAAGAAAAATATTTTATGGGGGCAGTCTGGTGTAGGCAAATCTTCTCTTCTTAATAATATCTATCCGAATTTGAATCTTAAAACAAAACTGATTAGCACATTTAATGAAAAGGGTACGCATTCAACGGTTACCAGCACAATGTTTAAAGTTGAGCAGAATACCTTTGTGATTGATACACCCGGAATAAGGGAAATCGAACCATATGGAATCAGAAAAGAAGACCTTGGACACTATTTCCGGGATTTTCTCCCTTTTGTAAAAAACTGTCGGTTTAATACCTGTACTCACTTCCACGAACCGGATTGTGCAATTATACAGGCTGTTGAAGAAGAAAAAATCTTTCCTGAAAGATATGATAGCTACCTAAAATTACTAGAGACAATAGAGCAGGACATTATTTTTTAATTCACCATTTTATAATTATTATTAATAATGATCTTACCAATTACTGATCTTAAAAAAGGATTATTGTCGTTTCTGCGTCAACAGAGACCTAGAGGAAAAGAGGGAAATGTACTTGTACATTATGGTTTAAAAATAGAAGAAACAAATTTTGTTGCCTTAATTGACCCCCTGATAACTAATCAAAATAAAGTATTCTATTTTAACAGACCTGAAGAGAGCCTTGCCATATTAGCATGTGAAGAAGCTTATTCTGTCAGAATAAATGGTAATAACAAATTTTCTATTTTAGGTGATAGAATTGCTACTATTTCGAAAAAACTAATCAGTAATCTGAATAATGAATCATTTACAGAAATTCCTCTGTTTTTGGGAGGAACTAAATTCAGCTCTGAAAAGAATTCCGAAGAATGGAAAAATTTTGCTGATAATGACTGGTTTATCCCCGAATTTCTTCTTTATAAAAGGGGAAAGGATCAATGGTTAATTATTAACTACTTTATTGATAATGATCATTCGGTTGTTTCCCTTGAACATAAAATCGATTGTTTCTTACAAACAATTTGCAAATTATCTGATGAAGAAGATTCGTTATCAAGGACAATTAGCCTACAATATTCTATTTCACAAGAAGAAAAGGTGGAGTGGAATAAACTTGTATCAGATGCGCTTTCAAAAATAGCTGAAGGTTTGTTCAGAAAGATAGTCATCTCAAGAAGACTTTTAGTTGATATCGAACCCTCCCCCCTCTTTCAAGATGTTATGATAAAATTACAGGAGAATTATAAAAATTGCACTGTTTTTCTTTATAAATCAGATAATTCTATCTTCTTTGGAGCTACACCTGAACAATTATTAAAGTTCAGAAATAATGAAATTGAATTCGACGCTCTTGCAGGATCAGCTAAAAGAGGTATCATCGATGAAGATGATAATATAATTGCCTGCAATTTATTAAAAGATAATAAAAATATTGAAGAACATAACTATGTGATTGAATTTATTAAAGAAGCCTCATCAAAATATGTAAATAATCTCAGGCAATTTGATACTGGTATAAAGAAATTCTCAAATATTCAACATATATATACTCCTATCAAAGCTGAATTAAATTCTTATGAACAGATATATAAATTAGTCGATGAAATTTTTCCCACTCCCGCAATCTGCGGTTCCCCAAAAGACATATCATTCAATTTTATAAATGAATATGAAAGATTCGACCGGGGTTTATTCAGTGGAATAATCGGATATATTTCTCCGGAAGAGATGGACCTGGTGGTAGCAATAAGGTCGGCCCTCCTTATTGATAATAAGTTGTATATTTACTCAGGATGCGGTATAGTTAAAGGTTCAGACCCCGCATCTGAATTCGAAGAAACTGAAATAAAAATGAAACCCATACTCTCCATATTTAATGAAGATTAATAAAAATATAGCCTGGGCCAAATCATTTGTCGATGAACTGGCAGCAGGAGGAGTTAAATATGCCTGCATATCCCCGGGCTCCAGAAATACTCCATTATCCTGGGCTTTTGCCAATAATAAAAGAATCAGGAAATTTATCATTATTGACGAAAGAAGCTCTGGCTTTTTCGCTTTAGGATTAGCCAACCGATCCGGATCCCCTGTTGCCCTGGTTTGTACGTCAGGAACAGCTGCTGTAGAGTTCTATCCTGCAATAGTTGAAGCCTTTCAACAAAGAATACCCCTTATAGTATGTACTGCAGACAGGCCCAGGGAACTTAGAGATACCGGAACTAATCAAACAATCAACCAGGATAATCTATATAAAAATCATATCAGATTTTTTATAGACGTCGGGATACCTGAATTATCAATAAGGAAAATAACTTCACTTAAAAAAACTGCCGGCAAGGCAATTCAGACAAGCTGCCATAAAAATAAAGGCCCGGTTCATATAAACTTTCCATTCAATAAACCATTTGAGCCATTTAATACTCCTGATCAGATCAGTAATAAAGCCAATTCTTTGCTGAAGAAGACTAATTATATATTGCCCGGTGCAGAAAAAGAAAGAAACCTATTATCAGAGAATTGGATACTTAATCTAATCGAAGATCTAAAAAATATTCATAGGGGGATAATAGTTGTAGGACCTGAGAGATTAAACGATGAGTTTCATAAAAATATTATAAGGTTAAGTAAAATCCTGAAGTATCCCATTCTGGCAGATGGATGTTCGCAATTAAGATTTTTAACTTCTTCAGGAATACAGGGCAATAATAATATTATATGCAATTATGAGGCAATGTTAAGATCGCACTCTTTTTCAGAAGCATTTCTGCCTGAGATTATTCTGCATTTCGGAAGGACCTCAACTTCAAAAGGAATGGAGGATTTCTATGGAAATCATTCACCACTTAAGATAATTATAAACGAAGAGGGGGATTTTTTTGACCCTACAAGAAAAGGGAAATCATATAAAATTTTTCCCTCACATTTCTGCAAAATCATAACAGAGTCATTACAGAAAAGCAAAATAATTCGGGATGATAATAAATGGATAAATCCTTTTTTATATGCAGACCAAATATTAGAACAGTTAAAGCAGAAAACCTTGTTTAACTCACAGTCGATCAATGAAATCAGGATAATAAATGAAATACTTGACATTGTTCCTGCCAAATCATCCATTATGTTATCAAACAGCCTCCCAGTGAGGGATTTTGATTACTGGGCATCCTGTTCATCAAAAGAATTCAAAATATTTAATAACCGGGGAGCCAGCGGTATTGACGGCATAATATCTACCGCTTTAGGAATTGCGTCTGTAAGGAAGGAGCCAGTATTTCTAATTACCGGAGATCTTGCATTTTATTATGATTTGAATTCTTTGATGATCGCTGAAAAATATTCTATTCCATTGATAATAATACTCATCAATAATAATGGCGGTGGAATTTTTAATTCGTTACCGGTATCAAGATATCCCGGATTTCTGAAGGAATATTTTATTACACCACATAATCTTAATTTCGAAAAGTTAACCAAAGCTTTCGATATAGATTATTCAAAAGTGAAAACCTGGCAAGGTTTCAAAGGGTCAGTCAAAAGAGCAATTACAAATAAGAAAACCGTTGTAATCGAAATACAAACTGATGCCGTAAAATCACTTGAACTTAGAAAGCTATATTGGAAAGAGAGCGAACGTTTATTGAATAATATGATTAAGGCTTAGACTGTATAAAATCATTTTTACTTTAGCGACCTGGCCATCATTATGAGTTTTATTTAAATATGCTTATAAAATATTCTGATATCCAATTGAATGTCGAAACTCTTGTCAATAATGCAACATCTTGGGATTCAGTTTTTTTTCTTCATGGATTCACAGGATGCGCAACGGATTGGGAACCAATTGTAACATCACTGCCTAAAATATATAATTATTATTTAGTTGACATGATCGGGCACGGTAAAAGTGATTCCCCAAAGGAGACTCACTTCTATTCTATTGAATCAATTGAAGACCAGCTTAAAAAAATAGTACTTAGTATTTCAAATAGAAAAATAATCCTTGCGGGTTATTCAATGGGTGGAAGAATTGCCCTTAACTTTGCAATGCAGAACCTCTCTATGTTAAAAGGCTTAATACTTGAAAGCAGCACATTAGGAATCAATGACGAACATCTTAGAAAGGAAAGAATACTTCAGGACGAAAAGCTTGCTGAATTTATTGAAAGTAATCCTATAGACAAATTTATTGACTACTGGATGAATATTGATCTATTTAGAACACAAAGAAGATTTTCGAATGATAAGCTAGCAGAGATAAGAAAAAGGAAACTTGAAAATAACAGAACAGGATTAGCCTACACTTTAAGAGGTTCAGGAACAGGTATTATGAAACCCTTACATAATAATATTAAAGATTTTCCGGTTAGAACACTTCTTATTTCGGGTGAACTGGATTCAAAATTTACCGGTATCAATGCTGAAATGGTAAATATATTTGCTCATGCCGAACATAAGATCATAATGAATGCAGGGCATAATACTCATCTTGAAGAACCATATAAATTTATTGACGAGATAAATAAATTCCTTAATGTACTTTAGGCCCACTGATTATTCCACTACTTTTGTTAAATTTATTCTAATAAATAAAGAAAACAGGACACCTATGAAATTCAATTGGGTCAGAGCTAAAAAGTTTAAGGATATCATTTATGAGAAGATGGATGGTATAGCAAAGATCACTATTAATCGTCCTGAAGTAAGAAATGCTTTCCGTCCTGAGACAATTATTGAGATGCATTCAGCTTTTACAGATGCCAGAGAGGATCAGACAATTGGAGTTATTTTATTAACAGGATATGGGCCTTCTAAGGATGGAAAATATGCATTCTGTTCCGGAGGTGATCAAAGGATTAGAGGAGATAAAGGTTATATTGGAAGTGATGGCGTTCCCAGATTGAATGTACTTGACCTACAAAAGTTAATCCGCAGCATTCCTAAGCCGGTTATTGCATTAGTAGCGGGATATGCAATTGGAGGAGGACATGTATTACATGTTGTTTGTGATCTTACAATTGCAGCCAATAATGCGATATTCGGTCAGACAGGTCCTAAAGTTGGTAGTTTTGATGGTGGATTCGGTGCAAGTTATTTAGCCCGATTAGTTGGGCAGAAGAAAGCAAGGGAAATCTGGTATCTATGTAAACAATACTCTGCACAAGAAGCATTAAATATGGGACTTATTAATAAGGTAGTGCCAATTTCAGAGCTTGAAAAGGAAGGAGTGGAATGGGCAAAGCAGATACTCCAGCATAGTCCCATGGCAATACGGTTATTAAAGTCAGCCTTTAATGCAGAGTTAGACGGACAGTCAGGTATCCAGGAATTAGCTGGTAACGCAACCCTACTTTATTATATGAGCGAAGAAGCCCAGGAAGGTAAGAAAGCATATCTTGAAAAGAGAATGCCTAAATTTAACAAGTTTCCCAAGCTTCCCTAAATGGATAATAAAATCGAATCAGAAAAAATTAAAAGCTGGATCATTGCTTCAAGACCAAGAACACTGCCAGCAGCAATTGTCCCAGTTGTTGTTGGTTCTGCGGCAGCTGCCAGTAATAATAAATTTATTTTTCTTTATGCATTGATTGCACTTGCATGCTCATTACTTATTCAGATAGGGACTAATTTTACTAATGATCTTTATGATTACCTGAAGGGGGCAGACAATGAAAAAAGGAAGGGTCCTTTACGTGTAATGGTTAACGGGCTTATAACTGTTACCGAAATGAAAGCGGGGATAGTAATTGTTTTCCTTACTGCATTTGTGCTTGGGCTTTACCTTGTTTATACAGGAGGATTTTTTGTACTTATTATAGGAGTTGCATCCATTTTAGCCGGTATAGCTTACACAGCCGGACCTTATCCGCTTGCATATAATGGATTAGGGGATTTATTTGTATTCATGTTTTTCGGAGTGGTTGGTACGGTCGGTACCTATTATGTTCAGGCACATAATTTATCTTATCTGCCATTCTTATGTTCAATTCCGGTAGGTGCTTTAATAACAAATATACTGGTTGTAAATAACTACCGGGATATAGATGAAGACAAAGCTGCAAATAAATATACATTAGCTGTAAAATTCGGAAGGAGTTTCACAAGATACCAGTTTATATTTTTACTGTTTATTTCTTTTGTTATGCCTCTTATATTATTCTTTGGATTTAATTTTAAGGGATGGGTTTTCCTTCCATACCTTTCATTTCCTATTGCGTTTAAGCTTACAAAAATGATATACTCATATAGGGGGAAGGAATTGAATAAAACATTGGAATTAACTGCCCGGTTATCTGCAATTTTCGGGCTGCTTTTTTCTGCCGGAATATTATTATGAAGGACTGGCTTGAGGAGGCTGCGGGTTTACATGGAAAAAGAGATTTCATAATAACCGGGAAAGGTTCTTTTTCCTTCAATGAACTTAATGAGAAAGCAATTTACCTTGCCCATTTTTTGTATAGGGATTATAAAGTTGAGAGAGGAGATATTGCGGCAGTTTTATCGGAAAACAATGTAGATTTTATAATATTATTATTTGCATTATGGAAATTGGGAGCCGTGCCTGTACCGATTAACAGCAGATTAAATGAATATGAAACTGACAGGCTTCTTAATTTCCTTAAACCTTCACATATTGTTACAATCCCAAGCATTGATAATAATCTTATTTATAAAGATGCTGTAATTATTGAATTGGCAGCTGATTTGGGCGTATCGGCAAAAGATGAATTTCAAGAGTATGGACCCACAAGTAAAACATTTCAGAATATCAGCTTTGATGAAAACAATACTTCCTTAATACTTTTTACGTCAGGTACATCAGGCAATCCAAAGGGAGTGCAGCTATCATTTCATAATCTAAAGGCAAGTTTTGAAAATAGTAATACTGTATTGCACCACAATGGAAATGATAAGTGGATAGCTTCCCTGCCCTTCTATCATATAGGAGGTTTTTCTATTTTCACAAGGGCTATTCTCTCGGGTATCCCGATAATAATTCCTACAAGTCTAAAAACAGAAGTTCTTGCTGAATCCATATTTAGGCACAGACCGACTTTCATATCTCTCGTATCTACCCAACTAAAGAGGTTTTTGGAGATGGGAATTAAGCCATATCGAGAGCTTAGATGTGTTTTACTTGGCGGGGGTTACATTGAAGATTCTCTTTTAGACGAAGCAATAAAAGAGGGGTGGCCGATATCTAAGGTATATGGATCAACCGAATCATCGTCATTAATAACTTATGTTGACTGTATAAAAAATAGAGATAAAAAAGCATCAGGAGGTAAACCTCTTGGGAATAATCAGATATTAGTTGTGAATGAAAGGAAAGAGCCGGTTCAAATTAATACTATGGGAGAGGTAGCCATAATTAGTGAATCATGTGCAAAGGGATATTATAATAACCTAACTGAGACAATCAATAAGTTCAGAAGCGGGATCTATTATACAGGAGATTCCGGATATATTGATGATGACGGATATCTATACATTGACTCCAGAATGAATGATTTAATTATTTCCGGCGGGGAGAACATTAATCCAATGGAAATAGAGGCTGCACTAAAGGAGATTACCGGAATAAAGAATGCATCTGTTTTTGGACAGGAGGATGAAGAATGGGGTCACATTGTATCTGCTGCTATAATAACTGAACAAGGGTTTAATATATCTGCAATAGAAATTAATGATCAATTACTTAGAAAGATCTCACCTTTTAAGATTCCAAAGAAATATTATTTCATATATGAGCTTCCTATGGGTCCACTGGGAAAAGTACAGAAGGATAAGCTCAGGGAAATAGTTAAGAATTATTAAGGGAGCAAAAGGCATTTAGGTTAAGAATATATTGATTAAGCCTGAATTCCAGCAGACTTAATAAATTTTATATAAGGGATATATCATCAAGAAAAGGAAATTTATTTCTAACCCGGGTAATATTCTCTTTCGAAATATCAGCAGTAATAATTTTCTCTAAATTAAGTAAGCAGGCAACTTCATTTCCCATGGGATCAAAAACACAGGAACATCCATTATAATGGAGATGTGGATCATCGCCTACCCTATTGACAGCGGCAACATAGCATTGGTTCTCAATGGCTCTTGCGCACAGCAATGATTTCCATTGACCAATCCTTGTATCAGGCCAATTAGCAATTACAATAATAAGTTCTACTCCCAGCTTGGCATATTTTCTGAACAACTCAGGGAATCGAAGATCATAACAGATAGATAACCCGGTTTTCCATCCGTTTATTTCGGTTATAACAGTTTTTTTACCAGGGGTATAGAATTTGTTTTCACCTGAATAAGAGAAAGGATGTATCTTCCTGTAGCTGTTAATTAATTCGCCCAGGGGATTTACATGAACGAGGATATTGTAAAATTCATTATTCTCTTGTTCAATTATGCCGCCTATTACATGTGCATTATTGTCAGAAGCAATCTTTGCATAGAACCTGAAGGTATCGCCTTTAAGAGGCTCGGCAAAAACATCTGATTTCATAGTAAATCCAGTCATAGTCATTTCCGGTAAAATTAGAAGGGAATCCATAATATAACCGGTGGAAATCAATTTTAGAAGCTTTTCCAAATTAGCTTCCTTATTTTCCCAAACGGGGTTGTACTGGACAAGATTGATAAACATATAATTCTCAATATTAGGTAATATAATAAAATATATATCCCTTTTTTTAATTTACAAATTTTTCTCAATATTGAGAGGATTTATTTGCTTATTTTTACATAGTAAATTATAATGATTTTGTATTAGATTTTATGAATAGTAACTATAGTTTCGGATTTGAGCTGTTCGAAAGTTTTGATGATATGTGTTTTATATTATCTTCGGATGGGAAGATTGTCAAAACTAACGAATCTGCCTCCAAGGTATTAAATTCAGATAATGATTTACTGTATGAAATGAACTTTATTGATCTGATGGAAAACTCATATAAAGAAAAGTTCAGATTGTTTTATACAGATTGCGTTATTCAATCGCGGAGTGGGAATACATATGCAGTAATTCAACTGAATGGTCAATTGATTGATGTAAATATTTCTATAATACCTGTAAAAACAGAGGGTGAAGGAAAGCCATTAAAGTATTTTGTATTAGCAAAGGATATTACAGATCAAAGGAGAAAAGAACTTGATCTACTGAGATTTTACTATGTAGCAGAGAACACTGTAAATCCTTTACAAATAACAGATGTACATGGTAAAATGGTTTATGCAAACCCGGCTTTTATTAAAGTAAGCGGTTATAGCAAAGAAGAACTTATAGGTAAAAACCCAAATGTTTTCGGCAGTGGAAAACATTCCAGAAAATTCTGGTCAGGGATGTGGAATACTATAAAAGCAGGTAAAGCATGGGTAGGTGAAGTTGAGAACAGGAAGAAAGGAGGCGAACCTTTTTTTACACAAGTTCTTGTTTCACCGATAGTAGATGAAGAGGGAAAAGTGTCAGCCTTTTTTGGAATACACAGGGATCTTACTGAAAAGAGGATAATGGAGCGGCAGCTTATACATACACAGAAGATGGAAAGTATAGGAACCCTTGCTGCAGGAGTAGCACACGAGGTAGGCAATCCTCTTGCATCAATATCTGCATTAGTGCAGGTTGTTCAAAGGTCAACAGATGATCAGTTTGTAAAGGAGAAACTGGAACTTGTAAAGAACCAGGTAACCAGAATATCAAAAATCATAAGAGACCTGGTTGATTTCTCAAGACCATCCAATTATGAATTACAGTTAACCGATATAAACCAGATAGTCAGTGAAGCAGTCGAGATTATTAAAGTAGGCACCAAGGCAAAGAATATTGAATTTAAAGTATCATTGAGTAAGAAAGTACCACTCCTTCCTTTAGTGGCGGATCAGGTTCAGCAGGTGTTTGTTAATATTCTTCTTAATGCAGTGGATGCTATCGCGGAACATGATCCTCCAAAAAGAGACTGTACAATAGCAACGAAAACAGATATTACCGGGGAGGATGTTGTTATAACATTTGAAGATGACGGTGTTGGAATATCAGAGGAGAATACAGTCAAAGTATTTGAACCTTTCTATACTACAAAAAAAGAAGGTAAGGGTACAGGGTTAGGACTTTGGGTAAGCTATGGGATTATTAAAAGCTTCCAGGGAGATATTATTGTAGAGAGCACTATTGGTGAGGGGACAACATTTAAAATATTATTACCAATTCAGCCTTAAGAGGAACAAATGTCAGGAAAAATATTAGTAGTTGATGATGAAGAAATAATAAGAGAATCTCTATCCTTTATATTAAGGAAAGAAGGGTACGAAGTAGATGAAGCAGAGAACGGAAAAGTAGCTCAGGGTAAACTACTTGAAGGGAAATATGATATAGTAGTAACAGACCTTGAAATGCCTCAAATGAGGGGTATTGAGCTACTTGAAGAGATAAAGAAGCTGGACATACATACTTCAATTATTATCATAACAGCATTCGGTTCACTTGATACAGCCATTTCGGCTTTACGTGCAGGGGCAAGTGATTATATACTTAAGCCCATTGAATTTGATGAACTGCTGATAAAGATCAAAAGGATGTTCGAGATCAAGGACCTGCTTCTTGAAAACCGCATACTAAAGAAAGAGATACAGCGAAGTTATGATTTTGAGAATATAGTAGGCAAGAGTCCGGCTATTAAAAAAATATATGATATGATACATACGGTTGCCGAAACAGACAGTACAGTACTTATAACAGGGAAAAGCGGCACGGGTAAAGAATTGGTAGCAAGGGCGTTGCACTATAAGAGCAGGAGGAAAAACAAACCATTTATTATAGTTAACTGCGGAGCAATTTCAGAGAACCTGATAGAAAGCGAATTGTTCGGACATAAGAGAGGGGCATTTACAGGAGCTATTTCAGATAAAGAAGGATTCATAAAAGCTGCTGATGGCGGAACATTATTCCTTGATGAAATAAGCGAATTACCTTTACAACTGCAGGTAAAACTTTTAAGAGTACTTCAGGAGAAGGAATTTACACCGGTTGGTACCACCACATCAATTCCAGTAAATATAAGGTTCATAGCTACAACAAATAAAGAATTAAAGGAAGAGATAAATGCGGGCAAGTTCAGAGAGGATCTTTACTTCAGGCTAAACGTTATAGAAATAAACCTACCCTCACTGAAAGAAAGAGAAGAAGACATTCCATTATTAGCAGATCATTTCCTTAATAAATACAGAAAGGAAATGAACAAAAACATTAAGGGAATTGACAATGATGCAATAAGGGCTTTAATAAGCTATGAGTGGAGAGGAGAAGTAAGGGAGCTTGAGAATATCATAGAGCGAGCAGTTATATTCTGTAAAGGGGAATATATCACTGTACAGGATCTACCCCCGGCATTCAGACCTAAATTTGGTGTAGTTGATTTTTCCAAACTCGGATCACTTGAGGAATCAGTAAGAAGGTTTGAGCGGGACTATATTATGAAAGCGCTTGAGAACAACGGTATGAGTAAAGAGAAGACATCGGAACTTCTACAGGTTGGTCTTTCTACATTGTACAGGAAATTAAAGGAACTGGATATTAAAGCTTAGTAAAGAGTAAAACCCTAATTATGGTTATAGAAATAACTTAAATTAGTAAGAAGTATTATACCTGATCCAATTGCAATTTTCTCAATTATTATAACGATAATTTTATCACTTTTCCATATGCGGGAAACCTGAAAATCAATTACCTGCCTTTTTAATCAAAATTCTAACATTTTCTCAATAATTTATATCAGTATCTCTGGCACATAAATAGTCTACCTTTCTATGCCTAAGAGTGCCTATTTATTGTATTTAGAGTGAACAACCGGACCAGATGAAAAACATAGCCTTCTATAGTACAGATTTCAACATGTGTGTAAGTCTATTAATGTACTTGCAGAACCGCTATAATATTACAGCTACTACAGACCTGGAAGTATTAAAGAATGTTATTCATACTTCAGAATTTGATTTGGTTATACTTGACACTGAACCTACAGTAAAGATTGAGGAATTCTGCAAGACAATAAAATGTGAAATCAAGATACCTGTTATATTAACTTATGTATATAAGAACCAGCTTAAAGATTTTGATTTCAATATCAGAAAATATGTAAATACAATTTTCTACAAGCCATTTGACCTAAACGAAGTTTCGATGAAACTCTCCGCATTAGTTGCCTGACCATTTTACAGATTTAAGAGAAAAGAAAGTATTTATTGGGGAGAATCTTTTTTAATCATCTTTAGTAATTTATCAAAATGACTTGCCTTAGCCCTATTACTTGATAGTTTTTTGTGTTTAAACCTTTTGACAACCTGATCAATAGAAACTTCTCCCTGGGTTTTATGCTGTCCACGCCTTATAAGATAATCTTTTAGAATCCTTACCTGTTCCGGGATTGGTTTCAGGGATAAATTTATTTTTGCCATCTTACCCTTTTATTATTAATTAACAAAACTATTTCGCTCCCACTTAAGAGCATTGAGTATCCAACCTAATAGAATTGATTTTACATATTATATGAAATTTTTTAATTATTATTTGTACAATAATTTATAATGTTATCTATATTACACTTATTGTTAAATACTACGATTGATTACGGAGTTTAATTGTATTGAAGCTTGAATTTAATTTTACACAATCGGGTGTTCTTCCTTACAGAAGAAAGGAAGGTAAAATTGAAGTTTTACTAATAACTTCCATAAGGAAGAGGAAATGGATAATACCGAAGGGATATGTAGAGTTTAATCTTTCACATTTTGAATCTGCAAAGAAGGAAGCATTTGAAGAGGCTGGTATATACGGGGAAAATGAGACAATAGAACTTGGTTCATTTAAAGTAAATAAGGCAATAGGAATTTGTCTTATACAGGTATTTTCTATGGAAGTGAATAAGATACTTGATGATTACCCTGATAAAGAGAAGAGGAGAAGAAAGTGGTTTACAATTGAAGAGGCAGTTCAGAGTGTTGAGAGACCTGAGCTGAAACAGATAATTTCTACTCTTCCTCTAAAGTTAAGTTAAAGACCTTATCGATCGCCTGCCTGGTAACATCATAGCTGTAACCCCTTGATATCAAAAAAGCATACAACCGTTTAACCAATTTCTGGTGTTCCATATTCCGATTCTTTAACTGGTTATACTTCTTTTGAACAAGTTGAGAAGCATTATCGAGTTCTTCATCTAAGGCGGGGAACTTATCTTCAAGGACAGCAGTTATAGCAGCAGATGCAATACCTTTTTTCATGAGCTCTGATTTTAGTTTAGTTTTCCCCCAAAGTTTAAGCCGTAATTTTTCTTCCGCATACATTTCGGCAAACTTCATATCATCGAGATAGTGCCCATTTAGGAGGTCATCTATAGTTAGCTGGATTAGATCTGCATCATACTTCTTTTGCCGGAGTTTAGTGCGGAGTTCATATACGGAATGAAGTCTTTTCCCAAGAAGAGTGAAGGCTTTTTGTTTAATAAAGAATTTCTGATTTTCCTTAACCAGATAATCAAAATGGCTTTCGGAAACTTCACTACCTTTCCTCAAGCCATTTTTTAATAATACTTCATACGACAGAAACAGTTTCTGGTCGTTATCAAGAAATACGATAACATTATTGTCATTTTTCTTCTGAATTTTGGCAATAACGATTCTATTATTTTACCGGTTTCTTTTCCTTTGGAGTTTTTTCTTCTTTTTCTTTTTCTTCCGCTTTAGCCTGTCCATTTCCTGTACTCATACCAAGTTTTGTTTTTACATCGATATCGAGTTTCTTAAACAGTTCAGGAGACTCAAGGAGTCTTTGTCTCATCTGTTCCCTTCCCTGGAATCTTTCCTCTTCGTAGGTAAACCAAGCGCCGCTCTTTTTAACTATATTAAAGTTAACTGCGAGGTCGAGGAGATCGCCCGTTTTGCTTATTCCTTCGTTGTAGAGAATATCGAATTCAACTTCCTTGAATGGAGGAGCGACTTTACTTTTCACGATTTTTACTTTTGTCCTATTTCCGACAACTTCATTACCTTCTTTAATTGCGGCTATTCTTCTGATATCCATTCTTAGGGAGGCATAGAATTTTAATGCATTACCGCCGGTTGTAGTTTCGGGATTACCGAACATAACGCCGATCTTGCTTCTCAGTTGATTTATGAATACAACTGCGGTCTTTGATTTAGAGATAGCGCCTGTTAATTTTCTAAGAGCCTGAGACATCAATCTTGCCTGAACAGCCATTGTTGCATCTCCCATTTCGCCTTCTATTTCTGAGCGTGGTACAAGAGCGGCAACGGAATCGATAACAATAATATCGAGAGCATTGCTTCTGACGAGAGTATCAGTAATCTCAAGAGCCTGCTCGCCAAAATCGGGTTGTGAGAGGAGAAGGTTAGGAGTATCGACGCCGAGACGTTTTGCATAATTTACATCGAGGGCATGTTCAGCATCAATGAAGGCTGCGAGTCCACCAGTTTTCTGAGCTTCTGCAATAATGTGGAGGCAAAGGGTAGTTTTACCGCTAGATTCAGGTCCATATATTTCAGTAACTCTACCTCTCGGGATACCGCCAATACCCAAAGCATAATCCAAAGAGAGCGCGCCGGTTGGAATTGATTCTACAGGGTTTACTACGCCATCTCCTAATTTCATTATGGAACCCTTGCCGTAAGTTTTTTCGATACTTGCAATAGCTTCATCTATAATTTTTAATTTTTGATCCCTTTCTGAACTCATTAAGCCTCCATTCAGTTTAATTTGAAATTTAATAATTCTTTATATAATGATCCATGCGAAAGAAGACGGCTCTGATAGAGAGTTATTTCATCCGCAATAAATTTATCTTTTAATTCAATACCTGTTTCAGTCATCTTTGTAAGAGGAGCGATATCCTCATTTCCTTTAATTCTAAGCAATGTAAGATGAGCGTGAAATTCTTTTTTCTCACGGGGAATACCTATTTTTTCAAGCTCATTGTTAAGCCTAATAACCAATTCATTTATTCTTTGTTCCATTTGCAATTTCATAAAGAATATAGATGGTTTTCTATACCTGTAAAAGAAATCATATTTATCTAACCCGCATTCGAACTTCTTATACCCATTTATAAATGAGATTTTTTCCTTAACCTCATTTACAAGCTCCTCTTTTACATCACCAATGAACTTTAATGTAAGATGAACCTTATCTATCTGTTCCCATTTATAATTATCATAACCCGGCAAAAACCCACTTGTTAAATTAACAATTTCTTTTCTAATATATAAAGGAATTTTTAACGCAATAAACAGCCTAATCATCCTGCTGAATTCCAAGGATATGCTTTCTTATCATATCAAGAGCAGCCTGGGTTGCCCTTTGTTTATTTAATAACCTATCTTCGCCGAAAAGAAATTTCTTTACGATACTGGTTTTAATATCGCAGAGGGAAATATATACGAGACCGACGGGCTTACCAGGAGTGGCTCCAGTGGGGCCTAGGATGCCAGTTATTGAGAGACCGATATCAGTACCGCTGATGGATTTTATACCTTTTGACATTTGCAGGGCGACTTCAGAACTAACAGCACCATATTTTTGAAGGACATCTTCATTAACCTGAAGCATTTCAACTTTAGAGCCATTTGAATAACAGACAACGCCTCTTTCAAGGTAATTGCTGCTACCGCTGATATTAGTAAGAAGGTTGGCGATATTGCCGCCTGTACAGGATTCAGCAAGGGAAATGGACAATTCCCGTTCCTTTAGTAAGCGTCCGACTACTTCTTCGAGGGTTTCTTCACCTTTAGCAAAGACAAACCTTCCTACTTTATTTCTTATTTTCTGCTCGATCTCTGTAAGCCTGTTGTTAACGGCATCTTCTGATTTATCTTTTACAGTTATACGAAGTTTGACACCGAACTGACTGGGAAGGAAAGCCATTTCGGCACCATTAAGGAGTTCATCCATACTGCCTAATCTTTCGAAGAGAAAAGATTCGGGGATACCGGTAGTTTGGAGTATGAGTCTTTTTGTTACGAATTCCTGCTGACCTAATTTTTCTTTAAGGTTAGGCATGACGTAGGAGGACATCATTTCCTGCATCTCAAATGGGACACCGGGCATTACAACAAATATTTTATTATTTTTTTCTATCCATATACCGGGAGCGGTGCCGAGTTTATTGCGGATTACATCTGCTATTTTAGGGACTAATGCCTGAGATTCATTTAGTTTTGTAAGCTGTCTGCCGCGTTTAGTGAAAATAGTTTTAACATCTTTAAGGACATCTTCATTCAGGACAAGTTCGGTATTAAAAAATTTAACAACGCAATTAAGGGTGATGTCATCGTGGGTAGGACCGAGTCCACCTGTTACAATTACAAGATCATTATTGTGAAAGCATTCCTTAAATTCATTTAGTATTTGGGTTTCCTTATCGCCTACGACAGAGGTTTTTGTAATATCGATACTAAGTTCGATCAGCCGGCTGCCGATATAGGCGGCGTTAGTATTAAGAGTCTGCCCGATCAGAATTTCATCCCCGATTGTAATTATGTGAGCGTTCATTTATGTAAGAAAGCCTGTATTGTTACTACTTAAAAATAAATAAAATCAGATGAAGAAGCAGTAAGGAATAGAACCCGGCGATTATATCGTCCATCATAATACCCAGACCGCCATTGAGGCTTTCGGCCTGCCGTGCAGGAGGAGGTTTAATGATATCGAAAGCACGCCATGAAATAAAGGCAGCGGCGACGACAAGGAACGTTTTAGGGAGGAACAAAAGAGATATCCACATTCCGACTACTTCATCAACGGTACATTCAGCGGGATCTTTACCATAGACCACGTCGAATTTATTGCCGGTATATACGCCAAGAATTATAAATATAATGATAGCGGGAATTATGATAACGGGTTTTTCAAAACCGGGGATTAAATAGATTACCAGGGCTGCAAGGCTTCCCCATGTGCCGGAAGCAAAGGGTATATAGCCGGTATAGAAACCTGAACCGATTAGTTTATCGAAGAAGTTAAGTTTCAAATCTGAATAGCCTTAGGATTATGTGACGATTTTTGATTATGTATGTAAGACCTGAATGGAAAGTAATAACAGTAATAAATAACATGGTGTAGTATATGAAATTTCCATCCATCAGAATCTTAAAAATTTTTTCATTTCCAACAGAGACCTGGGGAGTATTTATTGCTGTATAAATTACGAGCAAGTAGTAGAGGAATGCCATCTGAATAAAAGTTTTCCATTTGGCGTAAACGCTTGTAGGGAAGGAGGCGCCTTTATAATCTGCATAGGCTCTGAGGATGGTGATTATAAAATCCCTGACTAAAATGATAATTACCATCCAAAGCGGGAGGACACCGAGAATGACGAAGCCGATAAAGGCAATGGATGTTAATATTTTATCTGCAAGGGGATCCCAGAATTTGCCCCAGTTGGTTATATAATTAAATTTTCTTGCGAGCCAGCCGTCGTACCAATCGGTTAACGCCGCGATAATAAATATACCAATAGATATTTGTTTGAAGAGAGGGTTTTCTGACAGAAAGAAAAAGAGAAAGATTGGGGAAAGGATAATTCTAAGTACGGTTAATTGGTTTGGTAGTACCATAATTATAATTGAAAATCAGAAATTATTATGGGTGTGATGTTAGAATTGTATTGGGAATTAGAATGAGAGACACAGAAAGTGCTGAGTTTTATAGAACTTATTATTGGAAAATCAGTATGTGATTGAATTCCGGTATCCATTAGAAATTGTTCTGATTTTATAAAAATTAGATAAGAATTTAATCAAAATATACTTCTTTTATAATGATATTCAGAAAAAAGATAGAATTACTACAATATTAATCGTATAGACAGAGTGGAATTGATATAGGGCGGAAGAGGGTAGTATATTTTATTGGGAATATAGGGGTTGTTAGAACAGGGAGGGACAGATATTTGATGGAATATTGCAAAATCGGTGTTTTTACCATTAAAATGAGTTTTTAATAAACTAAAAATGGGAGGATATAATAGAGCTATTGGTGTGCTATTGGTGTCCTATTGGTGTCCTATTGGTATTCTATTGGTAATTTGATCTAATGATGAGCATTGGGAGAGCCAGTCATTTCTACTGATTAGGGAGGAATGGGGTAAATGTTAAATTTTAGAGGATAAATGAGAGAAATATTGGTAATTATCATTAAATTTTCCTAAATAATAATACCTGATTTTAACAGAACGGCGGAAGAATGGCAAAGATTTATGTAGGGACAGCGGGATGGAGTTATAAAGATTGGGTGCCAACTTTTTATCCAAAGGGGCAGACAGCGAGTTTTGACTGGTTAAATTATTATTCAAGTTATTTTGATACAGTTGAAGTGAATGCTACTTATTATGCATATCTATCACCGCGGACAGCAGAGGGATGGCTAAAGAAGACTACTGAAAACGGGGAATTCAAGTTTACAATTAAGCTGCACCAGGATTTTACCCACAAGAAACTATTCAGCAATGAGAATACGAAAGCTGTACTAGATAATTTAATTATTTTATCGAGAGAGGATAAATTAGGAGGACTGCTTTGCCAGTTCCCTTACTCATTTGGTTTTAATGAAGCAGCGATAGGGCATATAAACAGACTGAAGGAAATATTTAATGATTATAATTTATTTGTTGAAGTAAGGCATGCTTCATGGAATAAGCCGGAAGTAATAGAGCATTTCAGGGAAGCAAATCTATCGTTATGTATAATAGATCAGCCGCAAATATCCAACTCAATTTCATTCAATCCTGTGGTTACAAATGATAAACTTTATTTGCGCCTACATGGAAGAAATGTTAAGGCGTGGTATGACTCAATTCAGAATTTTAATAAGGAGCAGACATATGATGAGCAGAGCGCAAGGTATGATTATCTGTATTCACCTGGAGAGCTTATTGAATTAAAGAATTTACTTAAGGAAGTTAGTAGCCAGGTAAAGACGATATACATAATATTTAATAACCATCCGAAGGGAAATGCTGTAGCGAATTCGTTTGAGATGCTTAAGTGTCTGAATGAGAAGATTAAGAACGGCATACCGAATACTATATTGAAGAGTTATCCAAGAATTGAGTTATGCAATAAATAATATATGATAATTCTTATGAGGGAAATATAATGGCAACAATAGAATTTCATCCGGTAGACAAAACAAGATGGAAAGATTTGGAGAAGTTATTTGGGGCGAGGGGTGCCTGCGGGGGGTGCTGGTGCATGTCGTGGAGGCTTCATACAAAAGATTTTAATTTGAATAAGGGAGAGGGAAATAAAAAGTCATTGAAGAAGATAGTGAGTAATGATGAGAGACCCGGGGTAATAGCATATGTTGACGAAGTGCCTGCAGGATGGTGCGCAGCAGCTCCCAGAGAGGTTTATATCAAGCTGGAGAAGTCTAAGGTATTGAGTCCGGTAGACGACGAGAAGGTATGGTCTGTAAGCTGTATATTTATTGCGAGGCAATTCAGGAGGCAGGGGTTATCGACTAAATTATTAAAGAGCGTGATCAAGTTATGCAAAGAGAGAGGGGCCAGGATTTTAGAAGCGTATCCTGTTGAACCATATTCTGATAACATACCAGCGGCTTTTGCATGGACGGGAATACCTTCATCATTTGAACGGGCGGGGTTTAAGGAAGTAGCGCGAAGGAGCAGGACGAGACCGATAATGAGGTATTATATTAAGTAGCTGAATTTATTTTCTCTCAATATCCTTAGGATAAGTGTTGACAGAAAGAGTGTCTATAATTTTACCATCGTCGACAATGATGGCGCTTAATTTATTTCCTGTATAGACAGAAGTATCTATGTAAGCAGTATTGTTGAAATCGAGATGATTTATATTTTCCTGCCGTGTATGCCCGACCACTTGTAGTTTTCCCAAATCCATTAGCTGTTCCCTATTCCAGATAATGCCATGTTCGTTGTGAATGTTCTCTTTAATTATTCTGTTAAGTATGCCATCTTCGTTAAACGGGTTGGAGTTTAATTGTTTTTGGAAATAGGAGGAGACACCTGCGTGCGAGATAAAACAGTCGTCCAGATTTACATATAATGGAACATTTATAATATAGTTAAGATGTTCAACGAGCTTATCCTGTTTATTAGAATATGACGCAAGAGTTGATTCATAGCCATTAAATATCCAGTTTTTGCCAATATCATTACTAGGGTCAGTGATAAAGTAATAGAACATAAAGTCGTGATTACCGGAGGTAGTGAAAATTCCTTCTTTCATAATAAAATCTACAGTTTCAAAGCTAAAGTTACCCCTATCGACAAGGTCTCCCACGCAGTAAATTTGGATGCCGTGATAGAATCTTTTTATCCTGCTTACTAATTCTTTAAGAGTATAGAAGCATCCGTGAACATCGCCGATGACAGCAATCATATATTAAACATATTTATTATAAACTGCATATTTCATTAATTGTTCCCTGAAATCAGGGTGTGCAATATTAATAAGTTCTTTAACTCTTTCCCTAACACATTTACCGAAAAGCTGAGCGACGCCAAATTCAGTAACAACGTAATGTACGTCTCCCCTGCTGGTAACAACGCCGGCTCCCTGCTTAAGGAATGGAACAATTTTGGAGACAGTATTATTTTTTGTTGTAGACGGGAGGGCTATTATAGGTTTACCACCTTCAGACCGGGCAGCACCTCTAATGAAATCAAGCTGTCCTCCGAAACCGCTGAATAGTTTTGTGCCTATAGAATCGCTGCAGACTTGTCCAGTTAGGTCAACTTCGATAGCAGAGTTGATAGCGACCATTTTATAATTCTTAGAGATAACAAAAGGATCGTTCACATATTCCTGCCGGTGAAATTCAATTTGAGGATTATTATGGATAAAGTTATAGAGTTTTTTAGTCCCAAGAACAAATCCAGCAATTATTTTGCCGGGGTGAATGGTCTTCATCTCATTGGTTATTATGCCCGCTTCCACAAGACCGATAACTCCATCCGAGAACAATTCAGTATGAATGCCAAGGGCTTTTTTATTATAAAGAAAACCAAGAACAGCATCCGGAATAGCACCAATTCCAAGCTGCAAAGTAGAGCCATCTTCTATGAGTCCAGCAATATTTTGACCAATCCGGGAATAGACATTCTGCATATTGGAATTAACTTCAACCGACTGAGGCAATTCACTAATTTCCTCATCAACTTCAACCATATATTTAATTTTACTTACATGGATAAAGCTATCGCCCAATGTACGGGGCATATTTTTATTTACCTGGGCAATAACGATGGAAGCAGATTCGGCACCTGTTTTAGTTAGTCCTACTTCTACACCATAGCTACAGAAGCCATGTTCATCCGGAGGGGAAACATGAATAAGGGCAACATCCAGTTTGATTTTTCCATTCTTAAAGAGTAAGGGGATTTCAGAGAGAAATATCGGGATAAAATCTGCTCTACCATCCTGAACTGCTTCTCTGCTATTGCCTCCGATAAATGTTGCATTATGAATGAAATGACCTTCCATGCCGGGTCTTAAATAAGGCAGTTCACCTACAGTTAAAGCGTGGTAAAGTTCCACCTGTTCCAATTCATCTTTCCTTCTAACCATTGCTTCTACAATTATAGATGGGAAGGCGCAATTTGAATGTATTAATATTTTATCGTGAGATTTAATGCACTTAACCGCTTCATCAGCAGAAACTACTTTTGATTTATAGTTATTTAAAATAGAAGTAATGCTGCCCGGATGAGTATTTTCAATGGTCATAAAGATATAGAAACTAATTAATTGAGAAAACTCTTAATTTGCGATATTCGAGGTCGAATACATTAGCAATAGCTTCATTAGAGCAGAACCCATTATAAGTGCACACTCCTTTCCCTAAACCTTCATCGCCCTGGAGTGCATTTGAGAGACCATTATCTGCTATATTCTGTATATACGGAAGAGAGGCATTAGTAAGGCCATAGCTGGCAGTTCTGGAGACTAATGCCGGCATATTAGGGACACAGTAATGAATTACATCTTTATAAATAAAGACAGGATCGGCAAGAGAAGTTATCCTACTAGTTTCGATGCATCCACCCTGATCGATAGAGACATCAACAATAACAGCGCCTTTTTTCATATGGCTGACCATTTCTTCAGTAACGATATGAGGAGTTTTTTCTCCTTTTATTAATACTGCTCCAATGAGGACATCAGCAAATTTAACACCTCGCGAGATAGTATACGGATTAGCCATTACAGTAGTGACCTTTTTGCTAAAGGAGGAATCGATCTTTCTTAACCTGTTTAGATCCTTATCGATTACAATAACCTGGGCGCCTCTACCTACAGCAGCCCTTGCAGCAGCTGTACCAACTACACCAGCTCCTAATATAACCACAGCAGCAGGAGCGACTCCCGTAATACCGCCAAGGAGAAGACCGCGTCCCATTTTACTATGGCTTTCGAGATATTTTTCAGCAATCTGAATAGAGAGAGGTCCAGCTATTTCACTCATGGAGTGGAGCACCGGAAGACCATCCTTATTTTCAATAAGTTCGTATCCTATTGCAGTAATATTCTTTTTAAGAAGATCTTCGATTATACTTTTTTTACCTACTGCAAGATGGAGAGAAGAGAATAGGATCTGATTTTCCTGTAGAAGTGTGTTTTCATGGTTTGATACAGGTGCCACTTTAACAATTATTTCAGAGCGCAGGTAAACTTCCTCTGCACTATATACAATGGAAGCCCCGACTTTAATATAATCCTCATCAGTAAAATGGCTTCCTTCCCCTGCACTGCTTTGAACAAAGACTGTATGTCCCGCTCTAACTAAAGAATCAGTACCAGCGGGTGCCAATCCAACCCGTCGTTCAACCTGAATGTTCTCTTTTGGTATTCCAATTTTCATAGACATGCCACCCTAAAATTATATGTAAAACTACTTATAATGTATTATAGTGTCAAATTATACAGGTGTGATGGCTTTTCTTCCTGATAGTACGGCTATCACATTTTGAGCTGCCAATTCTGCCATTTTGTTCCTTGCTTCGAAGGTAGCACTACCAACATGAGGGAGAAGGACAACGTTTTTCAGTTTAAGTAAATCAGGATTGATATTGGGTTCATTTTCATAAACATCAAACCCTGCGGCAAATATTTTATTGTTCTTTAGTAATTTTATGAGTTCTTTTTCGTCAACTATCTCTCCTCTTGCAGTATTAATTAGTATAGCATTCGGTTTTAATAATTTGAGGTTATCCTTATTCAATAAGTGATATGATTTTGGTGTTAATGGCAGATGCAGGGATATTATGTCTGATAGAGAAAGTAATTTGGCTAGTGGTACTTTTTTTGCTCCAGTTACGGATTCAAGGAAGTCATTCTTATGATTTGAGCAATAGAGTATTTTAGTTCCAAATGCTTTTGCGCGTATAGCCACAGCAGTTCCAATTCTTCCGGCACCAATAATCCCGAAATATTTCCCGGACAGTTCAATACCAAGGAGAAGTTTAGGGCCCCAACCTTTAAATTTATTAGTCTTCATTATCTTTTGCCCTTCCGGAAGTCTTCTTGCACAAGCAAGAGTAAGCGCCAGTGTGATATCAGCAGTAGATTCAGTCAGTACATCTGGAGTATTAGTTACAATTATTCCTTTGCTCCTTGCATAATCCAAATCAATATTATTATATCCGACAGCGTAATTAGCAATTATCCGGCATTTGGGCATGGCATCAATCAAATTCTTATCGATCTTATCAGAAAGAAGAGAAATCAGTCCATCAGCATTACGGATATTTTTGATTAAAATATCCTTTGGTATAGAATTATTTTTTTTATAGACTTTAACTTTAAAGAGGTGTTTCTTTAATAAGATTTCTGCAATAGCAGGAATTTCCCTTGTGAAAAAGATTTCCATATATCAACTAAATAATAGTTTAACAATAAATAAGGCTCCCAATATACCGCATATATCGGCAATTAGTCCAGCAGGTACGGCATGACGTGTGTTTTTAATATTTACCGCCCCAAAATATACAGCGAGAACGTAAAAGGTAGTTTCGGTACTGCCATAGAAAGTAGAGACAAGGATTCCGATAAATGAATCGGGTCCATGTACTGAGATAATTTCAGACATAATACCCAAAGAACCGCTTCCTGACAAGGGGCGCATCAATGCCATAGGCAGTGCTTCAGCAGGCATACCGATAAGATTAGTAAGAGGAGTAAGGATAGAAATGAGCCATTGCATGGCTCCTCCAGCTCTGAATATCCCAATAGCTACAAGGATGGCGAGTAAGTAGGGTAATATTCTAATGGCAATATTAAATCCTTCCTTTGCGCCATCAACAAACTGTTCATATACTTTGACTTTCTTAAACATACCATATCCAACGAAGAAAACTATTAAGGCAGGAATGGCAACCACCGAGAAGAATTGTATAATATATTTAATTGATTTTACAGGTACCTGTGAGAAAATATTACCAGTATTTTTAATGCCCGGTAATAAGACAAGTGATACGATGACTCCTATAATAATAATAAGAGTCAATAGTAGTTTGAAATTTGCTTTATACCAGCCCTTGAATCCGATTGAAATATTCTCAAGCAGTTTGGCTGATAGTATTCCGGCTATAGTAGCGCAAAGGGAACCAAATAGAGAAGTACCTATGATAATAGCGGGATCGGAACTTCCAGATGCTGCCCTTATAGCAATAGCACTAGCCGGAATCAATGTCATTCCTGCAGTGTTGATTGCAAGGAAAGTAACCATTGAATTGGTAGCAGTACCTTTATTGGGATTTATTGAATCCAATTCTTGCATTGCTTTTAATCCGAAAGGGGTTGCTGCATTTCCTAAACCGAGCATATTTGCGGACATATTCATTATCATTGCGCCCATAGCGGGGTGATCAGTGGGAACCTCAGGAAATAGCCTTTTAGTAAATGGTTTCATCCATGAAGCTATCAGGTTTATTAGTCCAGCAGATTCAGCAATCTTCATAATACCGAGCCACAATGCCATTACTCCAATGAGTCCAATTGCAATTGTTACAGCTGTGCCAGAATATTCCAGAGCAGCATTAGTGATTTCTTTCATTTTCAGAAAGGAAACTTCTTCTAACATCATAGATGCTTCGGCAGTGGAATCATTGAGAAGTTTGTTAATAACAATATTGCCTGAGATATCATTTTTATCTCCTGAAGATGAGGCAATATCTTTCCACTTGGAAGGATAATTTTTATCTATTAAAAAGTGAACAGAATAATTATTGTTTTTATCATTATAGGTAATTAGACCAGCAAAATTAAGGTCCTTATTTATATCTTCGTTATATATTCTAGTATAGTTATTTTTTGTAACGACAATTTTTGAAGCAATTTGTTTACCCGGGTATTTATGTAATGCCGAATCTGATTGTAATATAATGGGGATGGATTCATTATTTCTATAGGTGTTTTCAGTCTTATTTATAATATCGGTTGATAAAGCAGCCCCAATGCCTAAGAATAATAATGTTACCCAGATATAATTAAGCATTAACTATCCATTTTTTTCAACAAAGATATTATAATAAAAAGGAAATGCATAATTTCCTTTTACATTTGAAGCAAGTATTTTGATTATATGCCTACCATAATTTGAAGCGGGGTAATGAATTGAAAGGATATTATCCTTTGGATTGAATTTATATGATTTATAAGAGACCGAATCGATAAATATTTTGATAGTATTTGTATTTATTCCACTAGAATCATTTAAACCAAAAGAAATTGTTAGTTCGTTAGTGGCATTATTGGGTACTGATTCTATAAACTGAATTTTGGGAATTCCGTTAGCAAGATACCGGCACAAACCCCTGAAGATACCCCAGGCTTCAATTCTTGTAAATTCATCGATTACTAATCTCCGTGATTCAAATTCACTTGTGGTATATCCGCATTCCACAAGAACAGCCGGTATCTTTGAAAGGCGAAGAACCGAGAATCCCTGTCCAGGATAAATATTATAGTCAGAATATGTACCATCAAAGGAACCAATACCACCAGAGTTCCGCATGGCATAGGCAAGATCCCTCTGAATATATTTTGCAAGATCCCTCTGGCATGGTTCGAATACATAGTCAGAGTCTTTAGCATGATAATAAGTTGAAGTATAATTTGTCCATGTATCGTTTTTGTCTCCTGAGGCATTATGATGTATACTGATAAAGATATCAGAACCACTGATATTGGCGACTGCAGATCTAACTTTCAGATCGACAGAAGTATCCTTTTCCCTCGACATTTCCACTATCCCCCCAGCTTCATCTATATACATTTTTAATGCGAGAGCAACTTTGAGGTTAATATCCGCTTCGACAGCTTTTCCAAGGTAACCAATATTATTCCTATCTATCCCTCCATGCCCCGGATCAATAAAGAATTTCTTACCAATAAAATAAGGAGAATATATTTTTAATAATTCTATTCTTTTTTCAGGAAACCTGAATTCAACAGGCAATTCATAGTATGTATTTAAGGATGAACCGCACCCTCCGAAAAGGATAATGAAAATAAATACAATGAAGGGAAAATATCTAATGTGCTGGAATAACAATCTATCCATATTATTAAATAGTGGTTAGTGAAAAGGTATTATTTATTCTTTTAAACATTTAATCTTATTGATGGAAAAGAAGCATTCTTTGCAAGAATCTATATTAGAAATAAAATCTCTATTTTTAATCGAATTAAGCATATTATTTATTTCAGCTTCGATTTCTGGAAAATCTATTCTGTTAATTTCATATTGGATAATAATATCAGGATCTTTAATATAAACGATCTGCATTTCATAATTATTTATTCCGGGGAATAACCTACTTAAAATATAGGAATAGAATTTAATTTGTGAATAATGCTGCTCGTTCCTGAGAGCTAGATTTTGGGGTATAATATTATCGGTTTTATAATCAATTATTTTGATTTTGTTTTCATTAAATATTACTTTATCAACTCTTCCATACAAATAAAATCCATCAATCTTGTAGTATACCTCATATTCGTTTTTATAATTCTTAATAGAATTTAATTCATGATAAATTTTGGAAGAATAGTAATTATCCAAATCTTTTAGGATATCATTTAATAATATTTCCCTTTCGTCATGGGGTAACCTCTCTTTGTCTAATATTGAGAGCGTAAAATTATATAAGTCATTTTGTTTGATCTCTTCCTCAAGGATAGTGTGAATTATTTTTCCTTTCAGACTTGAATCTTCGATAGTACCTTCGGCAGTGTCTTTATCGAAAGATGATAGATTATTTTCGATTAAATTTAAACCTACCTCAAACATAAAGAAATATTTCATTGGACACTGGCAAAAGGCTGCGAATCTGGTGGCTGAAACAATCTCTCCTGAAATATGATCATCTATATTCCTTATATTTAAATTCAGGCCAGTATCCAGAGGCTCATTTTTTAAGGCAATGATGGATTTAATATTTTTATTTATTGGAATATTTATTGAGACTATTTTTTCTTTATTAAAATAATTTTCCCCATCATTCACTAGAAAAACAAGACTTCCCTTAGTGCTGAACATATCCTTTCCAAAATCAATATCCAACCCTTTTTTAATCATCCATAAAAAGGAACCATTTTGAATTTTAAGCTCGTCATTTGCTTCAAAGGACACGAAAAGGCGTTCTTTGGCTCTTGTCATCCCAACATATAATAACCTCTTCATCTCGGCCAATTCCCTTTTTTCAGCAATATAATCACTAAGAATATTTATTGAGGTAGACTGATAAGGAATATAATAATTGTTTTTAAACGGCAATTTAGTTAATAAGCCAAAAGTTTTATCTGCAATAATAGTTTTTGATTTAATAGTATTATTTATTGTTGTATCATTACATTTATATAATACAATGACAGGGAATTCAAGACCTTTTGACTGATGAATGGTCATTATTTTTACTGCATTAGATTCTTCAGAAACTGGGGCTTGAGGTTCATCATCTTTTTCCTCGATAGATGATTTGAGAAAATTAACAAAATCAAATAATGTTTTATATCCCTCTTTTTGGAAATCCGAAGTCAATGATATCAGCTTTTCAATATTAGCAATTTCCTGAAGGCCGTCTGCTCTGGCAGCCAGGTCAGCAAGATAGTGGGATTCTTTTAATATTTTTCTTAATAATAACGAGAACTCCAAATCTCCAGATATTAAAATATTTTCATTCAACAAATTATAGACATTAATAAATTTTTGACTTTCCTTTGTAGAATGCCCCAATTTTTGCCAATACGTTTTATCTTCATATAATGATAGATTATAAAGATCATTATCGGAGAAAGCAAAAAATGGTGATCGCAATAAACCTATTAAAGCTGTATCATTTTCATTTTCAACGAGAAAAGAAAAATAATTATATATATCATATATCGATTGTCTTTTATAATATTCCTTTCCACCCATTATGATAAAGGGAATATTATATTCAGCAAACTTTTTTTCCAATTCGGTAAATGATTTTCTTTTTCTGCAGAGAATGGCGATATCACCCCATTTATATTGCCCCTCATTTTCAGTGACAAAGTTTATTAATCTGTTTATTACTAAATCCGATTCTGAATTTCCATAATTATCCCCGGTAATATTGAATAAGAATTCTATTTCCCCATGTTCTTCTTCGCTGCATGCACAAATCAATTCTGAATATCCAACTTCATTATAGTTATGATCAGGAACATTAAATAAATTCATAAAGAGGATATTAGTAAAACAACAAAGTTCCTGTTTCATCCTGAAACTATCAGGTAACTTAAGGAGACTAGCTGGTCCTGATATGTTGGCTATATCCTCATTTGTTTTTCGCAGCACTTCAAGATCTGCCTCTCTGAACATATAAATACTCTGTTTTTCATCACCCACGATTAATAAATTCCCTTTTTTAAGATTATCCAATAAGGGCAGAAAAATATTATATTGAAGTTCATTAGTATCCTGATACTCATCGATCATCAGATAACGATATTTGTTACTTAGGTAATTCCCCACTCGAGGATTTTTAAGTAAATTATAAGTTCTGTAAAGTATATCCTCATAATCCAAATATCCATTTTCGGATTTAGTTTCTTCATATAGAGCCAATGATTTCCTAAAAAAATACAATATTTCCCTTCCGAATAAAGATAATTCATGCAGTATTTCTGATTCATTTTCATTTATGGCAAAGAGATTCAATTGTTTAAAGAAATACTCAATTTCTTCACATTCACTTTCAACATTTATCTTTAAGTGACCCGTTAAATATCCTCTTGCAGATATTGAGCCACTCTTTGTAAATATGATATTTTTTATATTAAGGAGTGTAGCAATTAATTCTTTTATTTCTGTTTGGGAAATCAGTTTATGTGCAAGCACTGATACGTTCAGGGCAATATTATTATCAGGATTATTAGCAAGTACGATAGAATTTATTCTACATAAATTGTTATAGGTGGCTGCTATTTCATTTAGAATAATTTTTTCAAAATAATCTGATGTTAATTGATTATAGTACTCTATTATATCATCAGCAGACTTTGCATAGATTTTATTCTCGATTAGGAATATCTTAACATAATTTTTAACTAAAGAATCCAACTCACGGGCTAAAATACTTTTTGAAGAAAACATTCTTATAAGTTTTTTAATCCTTTTCTGGTCATCATTTTCTAATGATTCTTTTATCATCCGGTCGACTGATAATTCAATTAATTCCGATGCTAACTTTTCATCTATCGGGATAATATTAGCATCAAGTTCAGCTTCAACCGGGAACTCCTTCAAAATATTCAGACAAAAAGAATGGATAGTAGAAATGTTTGATGATATAAGCTGACGTCTTATAATTTCAAGTTTTTTGACTTCAGATTTTTCATGTACTGTAAATATTGATTCTTTAATACAGTCGGATATTTTTTTATAAAGTTCGCTCGCTGCCTTATCGGTAAACGTTATTGCCACTATTTTACTTAAAGGTATATTTTCTTTTAGTGCTATTTCAACAAATCTTTTAGAAACGACGAAAGTTTTCCCTGACCCAGCATTAGCTGTAAGGGAGATATGGTTATGATAATTTAAAGCCTTGCTTTGATGGGGAGTCAGTTTAATCATGAAATTTTTATATGATACTGAGGAATAGATAATCTGAAGGTAGTTCCCGAGGGGGAAGTATCATTAAGTGATATTTGTCCATTTATATCTTCCAAATATTTTTTTATTAATTTTAGACCTAATCCCATTCCTTTTTCTTTAGTTGTAAATTTTTCATCAAATATCATATTAATATATTCCGGCGGAATTCCTTTCCCATTGTCGGCAACATAGACCAAATAATTATTACCTTCAGATAAAATCTTGAAATATATTCTTGTAGCATTTGCTTGAATAGAATTTCGTATTAAATTGATAAAAATACGCCTCATTTGTGAAATATCTGCTATAATTACAGCTGAAGACAAATCACAGATCACTTCAAGTTTTAGTTTATTATCTTCAAAGAGTAGTACAGTGTCACGAATTACTGATAAAAGGTCTATTTCTTCAAGATTAATTCGGGGCATTCTGGCAAACCTTGAAAATTCCGAGGCAATTTGATTAAGATTTTCAATTTGATTTAATATTGAAGTCGAAAGCCGTTCAAATATTTCTCCTAAATTAGATTTGTTATCTTTAAAGGAGATAATCAACTGCTGCATTGAGAGTTTCATAGGAGTTAAAGGGTTCTTAATCTCATGAGCTACCTGTTTGGCCATTTCTTTCCAGGCCGTTTCTCTTTCAAATTCAGCCAATTCAATTTGGTTATTCTTCAGTTCACCTACCATTGAATTAAAACCATTTAAAAGATCTTTCAATTCCCCCTTTTCTTTATTAACTATCCGAATATCCAGGTCTCCCTGTTTAACAGAGGACATAGCCTGGGTTAATTTTCTTATCGGAAGCGATATTTTATCAGCCAGAATTGTACTCAATATAATTATTATTAAAATTGCAAAAGAATAGATCCCAAAAAGGAATACATCTATTTCAACAGCAGATAAATTCACCTTTACCTTATTAAATGCATCGTTGACTCCAACTATATAAATTTTTCCATCAATATTAAGTTTCTTATAAAATGAATTGTATGTAAAATTATCGATTGATTCATTTGTCAGATATTCACGATAACTCAGATAATTCAAATAATAGAATATCTTAGGATTCAATTTTTTTGAGAATATGCCTGAATTATAATACTGTTCCTTGGAGCTATATATTTCATCACTTTCATCATATACTGAAAAAGTAATTCCGAGCCCAGAACCTGCGTGCTCAAATTTTTGAATTAGATTTTCATCATTCAGATTGTTTTGAGAACTGATATCCTTTTCAATATAATCTATTTTTTCATGTAATTCGCTTGCGATTGCCTCCTCACTTCTTGTGGAAACAATTTGCCTATTATAAATAGCCAAAAGAATGATGGGAATCAGAGAAACAAGAAGGAAAGCGATCAAAAGCTGTATACGGAAGCTATATTTAATATTTTTAAAACTATAAAATAATATTATGCATAAGGCGATAACCACAAACAAACTATGCAGAATGAAAATCTTAAAGAAATTAAATAAATTCCAGGATATATCCTTCACCTTTAGCAGAACGGCGGTAATTTTTATTCCGCCAGAATTATCTTTTAACAGATATGTTAAATAATCTTCTCCATTTAGTTTAATTTTCACCCAACTTTCATTATCATTAGAATATTTTGCGTCGAAAATAGGGGTAAGCTGATCCCTAGATGGATAAATATCCCCGATTACATTGATAAGTTTTGCATCCTCAAACCGGAATACTAAAAGTTGACTTGGATCTATAACGGTATTTATATAATTGTTTTGTGATTCAAGAAAATCAGGAACATTTAATGGCCCGATACTTTTATTATCAATTTCTATCAGTGCTGTTATAAAACCTATTATCTGACTTTCATATACTACCGGAATAATACCCGAAATAGTTTTTAGATTTTGTTCTTTATCATTTTTTTCAAAGATCAATGGGGATCCAGATGTGAGGTTCATTATGCCATAGGAATAGTTTTCATTTGAACTTAAATCTCCGACTTTGAATGATGCAAGTTCTTTTTGAGAGACATCTAATATAGAAATAGAAGAATTTATTGATTCTTTCTGCAGTGCGCTCCGGCTCCATATTTTAAATGCCAAGGCACTATAATTTGATTTTGGTTTGATTAAGGCATTTATAACTCCATCATCTTTAGAAGAATTGATGAGAGTTTCAGTTAGAATAAATCTAATCAAGTTATCATTAGGACGGTTTAATTCCAATGCTGTAGTTTTGAGTGATTCTTTTTCAAGTGCCTGGTTAAAATAAATCAAAAGGGAAATTGATATTATAGAACCCGTTATCGCTATGAAAAGAATAGTGTAAACAAAGTTTAACTTATTATTATAAATATAATACCCAAGAGAGAAAATAAATGTAATTATAAAAACAGACAAGAATGGGGTGAGAAGTGGTTCATTCTGAACAAATAAATATATTAACCCACATATTTGTGTTATTAAAAAAAGGTAGAGAAGATTCTTTAATTTTTTAGCCTCCCTTGACAAACATGAAATAAATATGAGGAAATAACCGACCAAGAGACTGATGATAGATGTTCCTATGATCAGAAGAATTAAATTCATCATTAAGGATGGAATATCCGGGATTAGGTTAGGTTCTTTAAAATATCTTAATGTGGAGTCAAATATAATGCTTCTTACTGCTGCGCCTAATCCTCTAATTGTAAGTAAGAAGATGATAATAAATATTAAAAGAAGAAACGGGATAATTTTTTTATTAAGCCCGTTTGACCTTTTAGATTTTACATAATAAATGATATACCGGAATAACTCCAAGCAAATCACTAAAACCATTATAGAAGTTATTAAGAACTCAATTGGGGATTTAACTAGCCCATTTCCAAAGGCAGATGAAAAATAAGATGGATCTTTTACAGCTCCCTCCATAATATTTGAAGGGAAATTTATCAAATAGAAAAGGACCCTAATTATCACTGTATATATAATAATTACTAATAATCGAAGGGAATGAAACTTTATCTTCTTAAAATCTCCCCGGAACCCCAAAGTTAAAAAAATAAGTACAATAAAAGTCAGTGTCGATTGAAACTTAGAGAGCTCATCACGCATATTTTTTGTAGCGATTTCAGGAACCGGTTTAGCGAAAGTTACTTCCCCTATCTTATTATTTTTTTTATTAAGCAGTTCATATGAAAAATACCGGCCGTCTTTAGTCCCCACCGAGAAGGGAGAATATCCGATATTAAATTCAGAAAAGAATTTATCCGAAAATTCTTTTATTAGACTGATTGAAACAAAATATTGATTTTGTAAAGAATAATGTTTTTCAACAGGAATTGAGATTATAGTATAGAAATTATCATTTTCGATTCTTAAGGAATCAATAATGCATAAGTATGTGGTTAAATCCCCTGTATAGAAGAAATCCTCTCCCAATGAGGCCGGTAACGGGAATAAACTTTCAGGGGGCAGAGCTATTTTCTTGTTCCAGGCAATTAATCTACCATTAGGAGCGATCACCTCAACGGAAACATTTTCAAATTCTTTATCGTTTACAAGTCTAACCAATGACCTATAAGAGAAATTCTTAGGTTCCAAGTTTTCTCTAATATAATTTTTAAGATGAGTCGATTTAGTAATTAGGTCATTTTCCTTATTTCTAAAGAGACTTATCGAAGAATTTTCAATATGGACTATAAGAGAAGGGAGATCATTATTCCAATTATTTTTTGATCTGTCTATTAAGATTGGAGTGATTACCGCAGAAAGGACTAGTAAAAAAATAATCAATATTACTATTGAAAAATATTTTTTTTCACCTGTAAAGCGCTGAAAGATTTTTCCCGGCATTAATTAAATGTTATTTGTATTATCTTCCAACTTTTACCAATGTTCTTTAGGGAGACATATACCTGAGCTGTTTCGCGTTTTCCTTTAAATTCATAGAAGTAAATTCCGGTAGCATAAGGATTTCCATTTTCTGTTTGGATGCTATGAAATTTAAAGGATAAAACCTGGTATACCTTATAGAAATCTTCTAATATGTAATATGCCTGATTAGAACTAAAATATCCTCTTATTCCATTTGTGAGACTGAAATAAGTCTGAGGACTTAAATGCCTGGAGATTATAGCTATATTCCCTCGAGCAATCCCCTCCTCTATTTCAGTTAAAATAAGATATGCAGAATTCTTTTGTTTATTAGAATCTGACTTGGATAGTTCTTTGTTTTGTGCTTGAATTAGACAAGTAGACAGTATAACTATTAGAATAAATGATATCGGGTAAAAGTTTTTCATGATTAATTCGAAATAAATTTACTCATAATATCATTCGAAATCTATAATGAAATATACTAAGAAAGATAATTTTACTGAGTTAAATAATTCAACTGTTATCTAATAATATGCCTTTCTAAAACACCTCTTTTTACATAATTTATTCTGTTAGCTATTGGTTTTAATTGAGTATTGCCAGGAACCAATTGATAAGCCCAATCAAAAATTATTCTTTCATTATTGATAATATTTTTAATTCTGACTTTTGCATAATGATTATCCCAAGTCAATATTACATATGTATGTCCAATAACAACAGTAGTATCATTTGTTGGCGACCAACCTGAAGCAGGTGCAAAAGCAATATCATAAATATCATTAGTTGGTCCAGCATCTAAAATATCAGTATCCGTATAAACATCAAGATAGAGCTTACCATTATAGTTTTCAAAGAAAAAATCTGTCAAGGAATCGTTATATGGAACGACTGAATATGTGGAAAAAGAATAACCTGCGGTATTAGGAAATTGTCTATAGTCAGAAATCGCCTGATTAAATCCTTCGGGTCTGGGAGTAGCATAGGCGACATCTTTGCTAAGTGCACTTTCATTTCCACTTGCATCAAATGCGGTTACAGCATAATAATTAAGAACACCATTTTGTGCACCATTATCGATAAAATAATTATTAGTCGATGTACCGATTAAAGTATATTTTCCATCATAGGTTGTACTAAAATATATGTTATATCCTGCAAGGTCATTTTCACGATTTTGGATCCAACTTAAATTGACCTGGTTATCTCCATTGATAACTTGTATTCCGGTAGGAGGAAGAGGAGGTGTATTATCATAATTATTATTATGGTGATTTGGATCGTTGACATTACAGGCTTGTAACAAAAATAGAGATGTAATAACGGCAACTGAAAGCAATATTCTTTTCATTTTAGGTCTCTTGATTAATTCAAATTAGAACGCTCTAAAATAGTGCCAGAAATATGTATTCAATTATTCATAATTTAACAGAAAATAGTGGTAATTTGTTTAATATTTTATACAAAATGTATATTTTATGATCCAATAAGTATTCGTTTCAAGTCTTTTTTTGATAAATTAAACGCAATATGTATATATAAAAAAGCCGTAAGAAATCATCTTACGGCATTTGATTTAAGCACCTAGTATTGTAGTGATTTGATTTTGGATAATTTTACTTAATAACCTTTAACTCAATTCTTCTATTCATACTTCTTCCATATTCAGTTTTATTATCCATAATTGGTTTTGTTTTACCATAGCCAATGGTAGTTAATCTATTAGCCGCAACACCTTTAGCAATCAGGTAATTTCTAACTGCAAGGGCTCTTTGTAATGATAATATTTGATTATGCTGATCAGATCCAACATTATCAGTATGCCCCTGGATTTCCACTTTAACATCAGGGTGCCCCAATAATATTTCTACTGCGTTATTTAGAATAGGAATTGATTCTGGTTTTAATGTAGCTTTATTAAAGTCAAAATTTACACCAACTAAAACCCAATTATCTTTAGGGACAGGTGGGATTGTTGGTGCAGGAGGGCTAGCACATCTATATTTTTTAACAATTTCTTCAATTTTGTTATAATCAACTTCAGAAGGCTGAACCTTATATCTCTTGACAATTTCTTCGATCTTATCATAATCTACTTTTGAATTTATTCCTTCGTATATTTCACAAATATGAGATTTTTCACCATAGCCGAAGTAATAAACAAGTCCCAAGTCAAAGGTCATATAAGTATCACCATGCCCACCAAGAATACCCCCTCCAGTTGATGTTCCATAAACACCATCAAACTTACCACTAGCTGCATTATGGTAACCGAATTCGGTTTTCAATTTCCAATTTTCTGCGACCCTCCATTCAGCACCCATAAATGCGTCGAGTTCGTAGTCCGTTTGAGCTTTGTCCAATGGCCGTGATTGACTGGCTGTAGCAGTAACAACAATTGGTGAATTTTTTAATCTATAGTAAACACCTCCTGCGCCTATGCCAGCATAGGGTGAGATTGGTTCACAGGGGCTAAAATAATAAACCATCCCCAAGCTAGCAAGAAGTATATCGTTTTCAACTTTAGGGACATTATTATCAGAGTTTTGATTGCTAAGGAAAACAGATTGTCTATCAGCAATGTGCAAATAATTACTTTGCAGCCTAAATCCAAAATGTTCTGAGAAATTTCGCTTAATAGATAGAAACATACCGTAACTACCAAAGTCTCCTCCTCTTAAATCAGTAGCGATATAACGAGGATAAGCAAATCCGAAACCTAAATCCCAACTTTCCTGGCAAAGCCAGCCATATTTTGAAGATTGGCTAAAGATATTATTTGATAGAAGTACAACTAATAGAGATGCTAAAAGTAAGGGTTTTTTCATGCCTCCCTCAATTCTTTGTTAATAAACAGAAGTAATATTATTTCAATTTAGATATATTCAATTTAAATAGAATAGTTAAATTGATGGATTAAAAGATATTCTAAAATTATGAAAGTTACAACAAGAATCAGCTGAAATTTTAAGTAAAGGTTTGGAACTGTATAGCAATTGCTTTATCTTTTATTCAATAATTATTCGAAAGAATTAATAATTTATTTCTCATAATAAAAAGCGGGGTGTAGCGCAGCCCGGTTAGCGCGCTTCGTTCGGGACGAAGAGGTCGAGAGTTCGAATCTCTCCACCCCGACTTTAATAATATGGCACAAAATCATTCATTTGATATAGTTTCTGAAATTGATCTGCAAGAAGCAGACAACGCAGTGAATCAGTCGATTAAAGAAATTCACCAGAGATTCGATCTAAAAGATTCCAATACTACATTAGAGCTTAACAAAAAAGATAAGAATATAATTATCAATACCAGGGATGATTATTCTTTAAAGTCCAGCATCGATATACTACAGACCAAATTTATCCGAAGGGGGATTTCGATAAAGGCGCTTAAATTGAATGAGCCTGAGCAGACAAGCGGTGGAAGAATTAAACAAAAAATTGATCTTCAAAGTGGTATATCGAAAGAAAATTCGAAAAAGATTACTACTATCATTAAGGAATCTAAATTAAAAGTAAGTGCCCAGATCCAAGATGAACAAGTTAGAGTTCAGGGAGCAAAAATTGATGATTTACAATCAATAATTGCAATAATAAGAGGAGAAGACTTTGATTTTCCCACCCAGTTTGTAAATTTAAAGTAGATTCATCTTATTTCTTATTGTACAATGGGTAGAACAAATATATTATTGCCGATATAAATGTTACAATAGCAATCTCTAAAATTAATTGCGACCAACATACGTCTCCCCTATCAAATCCACTATATCCATACATTAATCCAATTTTTTGATACATCACGGGGGGGAACATAATTACAAAATAGAGCATTACGAGAAGGGAAATTAGGCAATACCTGATTCTTTGTGAAATCACCAGTTTCATATAAGATTAATCATTTTTAACACTATATTAAACTTATGCTAATCTTTTGAATTTTTCAAATTTCTTTGGTGTTAATAGTATCTATTTTAACATAGACTATTCATTTGGGTGATTTATATGATTCAGAGCTATTGGTGTACTGAGTCGTTCATCTCTCGTTCATCTCGGCTTAATCTTTCTAGCAGCATCCTGGAGAAATTACTTTGAAACAAGAAATAAATATACTTTACAGGAATAATGATTTTAATAGTTGTATTAAAACAGGAATATAATTTATATTATATAGTTAAATTATTGATAGGTTTAAGGTATGTTCAAATCTCCATTTTATAATAAGATGAAGGCATTTATAACTCATTATTTTGGGGGGTTGTATATCCGAATTGATGACCACCATGTATTCCTTAATGCAAGCGGCTTAGCATTTGAATTATTTTTATGCATAATTCCTTTTATACTAATTATTTTTGCTGTATTGGGAAGTATATTGGCATCAAATAATATTCAATATCAAATCAATCTTCTTATAGATACAATAATACCTTATGAAGAATATTCTGAATTTGTTAAGAAAATAATATTCACCCGTATAAATGAAGTAGTTGAGTATAAGAATATAGCGGGTATTGTTGGTGGATTTGGACTTTTCTTTGCAGCAAGCGGACTTTTTAGCAGTATGAGAACAATTTTAAACCAGGTATTCGGGATAACAAAAAGTGTTAATATTTTATTAGGGAAATTACGTGATTTTGCTCTTGTCGTTATGGTAATTGTAATTTTCTTCCTGACTACTATATGTGCTCCTATTATTGATGTTTTGGGACAATCAGCCGGTCAATTCAAAGAACTGGATTTCTTTAAGGCATCTATATTTCATCATGCTTTTCTTTCATTATTATCATTTACTATAATTTTTGTTGTTTTCACAGTTCTATATTTTACTGTTCCGTTAAAAAAACTTAGGAAGCGATCTACTTTTGTTAGTGCATTTTGGGCAGCTTTACTTTGGGAAACCGCAAAACAATTATTTGGCTATTATCTGTATCATTTTTCATCGTTCGGCAAGATTTATGGCACATATGCACTAGTGGTTGTAGTTGCTTTTTGGATATATTTTTCTTCGGTAGTTTTTATAGTAGGAGCTGAGATAGGAAAATTATTTCAGGAAAGAATAGAGGCTGCAATTATAAAATAAATAGATTTACAGACTACATCATCTTTCAAGGAGAATCTTCAGCATACAGTTACTGACAATGAGGTAATATGCTGATAAACATTTCAAGATTTAGTTAACCAACAATTTATATGACATATAAAAGGGTTAACATCAATTTACTTCAATATTTATTAAATCAAATAACAGAACTTAACCTATCGAAATATAGGTTATCCTTTATAATTTATAATATTTATCTATTTATATAGTATAATTAGTCCATAATCATTCTAAGAAAAGAGGAGCTATCCTCTGATTCTGTGTTTGTCTCTTCCTTCTTATTTCCTTTATCTCTAGCCCAGTTATACCTTGACGATTCAAAATTAAAACCGGTCTGGGGGATTTCTTCCTCCTTATCGATTGAAGATTTGGGACTTTTTACCCTAAGGATAGTTGGAACCTCAAGATCTTCGGTATCAACCTCAGTATTTTCCATAAAATTAAATCCACCTCTGAACACTTCTTTTTCTTTTGGTTTAGAAGCGATAGATTTTCCTTTTTCAGCAAAGGCCGGATGGGAACCTTCAAAGCCTGTAGCTATTACTGTATAAGAGACATAGTCATTCATCTCTTCTTTTCTTACACATCCAAAAATAACATTAGCTTCTTCGCCAGCGGCTTCAAATATTACATTATTACCTTCATTTATTTCCTGCATAGTAAGGTTGCTAGAGCCGGTTACATTTAGCAAAACACTCTTAGCGCCCTTTATATTTATACCTTCCAATAAAGGACTAGAAATAGCTTTCTGGGCAGCTTCAATGGCGCGATTTTCACCACTTGCAATACCGCATCCCATGAGGGCTTCGCCACTTTGATTCATAACAGATCTAACATCAGCGAAATCGACATTTATTAATCCTTCAACAGTTATTATATCAGCAATTCCACGTGTAGCTTCGTATAAAATTTCATTGGGTTTATCGAATGCTGCAAAGGCGTTTGTATTCGGATCAAGAATATTGAGTAATCTTTCGTTTGGGATAACAATTAAGCTGTCAACATATTGTTTCAGTTCCTGAATACCCTGTTCAGCATTAAGCATACGTTTTTTACCCTCCCATCTGAAAGGTTTTGTTACAATGCCGACAACGAGAGCGCCAAGACTTTTAGCAATAGATGCAATAACGGGAGCTCCTCCTGTACCAGTACCACCACCCATTCCAGCAGTTACAAATACCATATCACTCCCCGAAAGAACTTCGGTTATCCTTTCCCGATCTTCTTCAAGGGATTTTTTACCTACATTAGGATCTGCACCAGCACCTAATCCTCTTGTTATAGTTGAACCGACTTGTATTTTATGGGTTGCAGTACTACTGTTAAGCACCTGGGCATCGGTATTAATGGCGACATATTCTACGCCATTTAATCCTTTTTTGATCATGCTTTCGACTGCATTACATCCGCCCCCGCCAATACCAACAACTTTAAGAACAGCCGACATGGATTTTTCTTTGTCTAGAGTAGCGAATCTGGTCATGAGTAACCTCCTGGTTTTTTTTTATAATTCATCAAAAAACTGTTGTATTCTTTTAACAAACTGAGATAGTTTGTTTGAGCCTTTTATTTTGGCAGGTTTAATAACCTGATATTCACTGGACTTACCTCCAGGAATACCTTTTATAAGACCTGCCACAGTAGCAAATTCCGGACTTTCTATTTCATTAGAAAGACCTGAACCAAGTTCCTGGGGAACTCCAATTCTAGCAGGAAGTCCGAAAACTTCCTCAGCTAACTCTGTGCACCCTTTAAGCAACGAGCCTCCACCGGTCAATACAATTCCGGCTTTTATTTTGTTTTTAAATCCTGCGCTTCTAATTTCATTATCAATAAGGACAAAGAGTTCCCTCATTCTTAAACTAATAATCTGAGTAAGAAGGCTTATAGGAATTTTAGTATTTCCTCTTGCGCCGACACCTCTGATCAAAATATCTTCTTCCCTGATGATTGCGGATTCTGTAGCAAATCCGAAATCCTTTTTAAGTTTTTCAGCCTCCTCAGTTACAACCCCAAGAGATTCTCTAATATCATTAGTAACCTGATTCCCGGCTACTCCAATAACTTTTGTATGTTTGATTGCTTTATTATGGAAAATTGCAATATCAGTAGTTCCGCCCCCGATATCTATAAGAGCAACCCCCAAATCTTTTTCACTATCTTCCAAAACTGAAGAACTGGATGCAATTGGCTGAAGAATATAATCCTGAACGTGGAGTCCTGCACGCTCAACAGATTTTTTAATATTCTGCATAGCGGGAATTGATGCAAGAACAATATGATTACTTGCTTCAAGTCTTGACCCGGAAATACCAATAGGGTTCTCAATTCCCCCCTGGTAATCAACTGAAAATTCTTCCGGGATTATATGGAGAATTTGTCTATCAGATGGGATCCTAATTGTTCTTACATCTGCTTCTAATCTATCCAAATCTGTTTTAGTAATTTCTTTTTCATCATTACTAATAGTAATGAAATTGCGATGCCTCATACTTGTAATATGCTCGCCAGCTACACCAACATTAACTACTGTAATATTTATCCCTGCCCGGTTACATGCTATAGCGGTTGCCTCTTTAATAGCCTCAGCAGTTTTGGATATATTAGCAACCAATCCTTTATGCAAACCTTCGGAAGGGGCAATGCCAAATCCTAGAATATCAAAACGATTATTGTCCAACTTTTCAGCAATTACAACACAAACCTTAGTAGTTCCTAAATCAAGGCCAGCAATTATATTTTTTTTCATTCGCTTAATTCCGTTATTTCATTCCCTTTAATATAAACTTCATCAGCAAATCTCAAATCGATATAGTCGCTTTCCCGAATCAAACTGTTTCCATCCAGAATTCCATCCCACATTATTTCAAGATAAATCATTTTTCTTGCTTCTTCCCCCCTGCCAAATACTATAGGGGTTTTAATTCCTGTAAGGTTCAAAATGATATCTCCCCCATTACGTAAATCAATTTCAGAAATTCTTTTATAAATATTCATATTTGTTCTTTTTGCAGCTTCAATAATTTTAAATGCATCTATTACATCAGAATTCTTTATAAAATCCAAAGGTTTTATCTGATACGTATTATTCGAATTTCTAATAACCGGCAAATCCGCAAGTTTGGTATCAGAAAACATAGGTAATACCTGAAAATCCTCCGAAATAAAATATGGGTCAGTATTATTAAGAATAACTGCCATTATTTTTTTCTCAGACAAAGTTATTTTAGCTTTATTACCATTCTCTTCCACTTCAACCCTAGAGACATAGGGATGCTTTTCAAACCTATCCTTTATAACCCTGAGAGTTAGATCATGATTAAAGGAAAGATCATTCAAGCGTGTAAACAATAAATAATCACTATCATTCAGAAGATTATTACCAGAAATTTCGATCATCTCAATATCTCCTTTACTGATTTTCTTTGTTGAGGAAAAAGTCAAATAAAGTATGCACGAAATTAATAGAATAAACAGAATTGTTCCTAATATTTTTCCATATTTTTTTTGCATATTAATTATTTTTCAACATTTCGATAAATTTCTCGCCATATTTCCAGATATCACCAGCACCCATTGTAATTACGATATCACCTTTCTGTTTTATTTTAAAAAGATATTCCGGAATTTCATTTTTATTTTCTGTATAAATAACATTTTTGTGGCCAAATTTTTTAGCAATATCCGAGATAAGTTTTCCACTGACGCCTTCAATTGGTTCTTCCCGAGCAGGGTACACATCAGTACAAATAAATATATCTGAATTTAGAAATGATCTGCCAAATTCCTGGTAAAAATCTTTAGTTCTGGAAAATAAATGCGGTTGAAATATAGCTATTAATCTCCTATTCCATCCAGCTCTTATTGCAGCTAAGGTAGCACTTGTTTCTGTTGGATGGTGTGCATAGTCGTCAATCACAAGAATATTCTCATCATATTTTGTTTCAAATCTTCTATATACCCCTGAGAATGATCCCAAAGCTTTTTTTATAATGTTAAAGTTAATACCTAGTTCAGTTGCTATACAAACCGCGACTAATGAATTTTTTACATTATGGATACCAGGGATTTTTAAGGTTATTCTACCAAGCTCCATTCCTTTATAGTTAACTGTATATGAACTTGTAAATTCGTGCTGCACAATATCAGTAGCCCTTATATCGGCTTGAGTAGTTAAACCATAAGTTAAAATTTTCTTATTTATAGAAGGGATTATATCCTGCAGCGCCGGTTCGTCCAGACATAAGAGTACAAATCCATAAAAAGGTACTTTATTTGCAAATTCTATAAACGCAGTTTTTATATCCTCTAAATCCTTATAAGTATCGAGATGCTCTTTTTCCAATGTAGTAAGTGCCGCGATAGTAGGAGTAAGTTTCAGAAAGGTTCTATCAAACTCATCAGCTTCAACAACAATAAATTCACCCTGGCCCAAACGTGCATTAGTACCACCTAATCCGCTGAGTTTACCTCCTACAATAATGGTAGGATCGATTTTACCTTCTGTAAGTGTTAACCCAACCATTGAAGTAGTTGTAGTTTTACCATGAGTTCCTGCAATCCCTATTCCATATTTCATCCGCATACATTCCGCAAGCATCTCTGATCTTTTAATAATCGGGATTTTCCTTTCTGTGGCAGCTTTTACTTCCGGATTATCTATATCTACGGCGGACGAATAAACAAGTACATCAGCATTATTAAGATTATCAGGCGAATGACCCTCGTAAATTTTAATTCCAATATCACTAAGTCTTTTAGTAATATCAGAAAGGGCTCTATCTGACCCGGATATTTCAAAGCCCTGGCTAAGTAATATCTCAGCTATCCCGCTCATTCCAATGCCACCGATACCAACAAAATGTACTTTTTTAATATTCTTAAACATTTCGAGATTCCAATTTAATTTTCAGATCCAGGAAATTTGCAATTAGATCATTTTCATTCTCATAATCATAAGGTCTAATAATGATGGGTCTTTTCCGATCTATTAAAATTATTCTAATTAATCTAAATGATCTTTTTGTATTTCCTTCACTTTCCCTTAACATTTTTATATAAGCTATTTGATTTATTAAAATAGATTTAGTTTTAAATTTATTTACAAATGATATAGCATCATCAGAAATTTCAAGATTTCTGTTTTTATATAAGTTAAAAAGTAAAGCCAGTATTGAAACAAGAACGATAATTCCAAAGAAATAAATTATTGGATCCCTGGTGACAAGTACATAAGATCCTTCAACAAATTCACCACGAATTAAAATATAGATCAGAAATACAACTAAATAAATAATCGTAGATTGATAATAGAAGGACATATTATATTTATAAATATTTCTTTTAGGATCTGACATCATTACAATACTCAATTGCATTATTAGCGATAACTTCAGCTGCATTTATACTACGTAAGGAACGTACATTAACACTGATTTCGTCCAATTTATTATTATTCTTCAATAAATTAAGAATGACTTCAGAAAAAGAATCAGACAATTGGTTATCTTCAAAAAGAACAGCAGCGTTTTTATCTGATAGTGACTTTGCATTATAAAATTGATGATTTTCTGCCACATTGGGTGATGGTACAAGAACAGCAGGAATACCTAAAGCAATAATTTCTGCAATAGTTGTAGCTCCAGCTCTTGATACTAAAAGATCGCAAGCTGAATAGGCCAAATTCATATCATCAATAAAAGCATTTATGAAAATATTCTTTGAACTAAGGTGATTAAACGAATTAATATAATTTTTGCCTGTCTGCCAAATTATATTTATTTCCAATGGATTACTTTTGATTATAAAACTTTCGACAGCTTTATTAATTGACGCGGCCCCGAGACTACCTCCCAGAATCAATAGAGTTTTTTTAGAAGGATCAAGTCCAAAATGATTTATAGCGTCTTTTTGATTTATTTTTATTAAACTTTCCCTGACCGGGTTGCCAGTAATAAACAATTTAGCTTTATTTCTAAAATATTTTTTAGAATCTTCAAAACTAAGATGAATTTCTGATGCATATCTTTCGAGCAATTTTGTAGTTATCCCGGGATAACTATTTTGTTCGAGCAATATGATTTTAGCCCCTGTTAAGGCGGATACCCAAATTGCAGGTCCAGAGACGTACCCTCCGGAACCAATTGCAACTTTAGGTTTAAATTTAATATTTATTATCAGAGATTGAATAATCGATACAAACAATTTTAATGGAAATAATAAATTTTCCAAATTGAGTTTTCGAGAGAATCCTTTTATCCAAATAGAACTAAAATTAAAGCCCAATTTAGGAACTAAAGTACCTTCGATTTTGGATTTTGTACCTATAAACATAATTTCAGCTTCCGGGAGCAATTTTCTGATTCTTTGAGCCACAGCTATAGAAGGAAAAAGATGTCCACCTGTACCTCCACCGGCAAAAAGGAATCTATAATTGTTCGCTGATCTGCTCAAATCTTAACCTCTTTAAGTTTTTTACTTTCAGAACCAACCTGTGCTTTCAAATTATTAGATAAAGCTATATTTATAAGAATACCTATTGAAATACACATAAAGATTAAAGAGGTGCCCCCATATGAAATAAACGGGAGCGGAATACCTGTAGTGGGTACAAGACCAACAGAGACAGCTACATTTACGAATGCATAAATAATTATAGAAAAAATGATTCCGAAAGCGAGGAGTTGGCCAAAGCTATCTTTAGTCTTTTTAGCAATTAATAATCCAGCTATAAATAATAAAAGAAAACACAGTAACAATATAATTGACCCAATAAACCCCATTTCTTCACCGAATATTGCAAAAATAAAATCGCCATAAGCTTCGGGTAAAAAGAGATTACTTTGTCTACTATGCCCTATCCCAACTCCTAATAAACCTCCGCTACCCAGACCAAGGATAGCCTGTTTGACCTGAATGTTAATATCCCCGCCAGTATGCATACTGGTTACAAAAGTTAATATTCTGTTCCGTGAATGTGTGAAAAGCATTGCAGCAGTTCCACCGAAAAGGATGAAAAACAAAAACGACGAAATGATATGTTTGAATTTGGCCCCACCTACAAATAATATTGCCAGACTGGTAGCCAAAACTAATAATCCGTTACTGACATTAGGCTGAATTAAAATTAAACCTGAAATTAATATTGTCCAGACAAACAGGTATAAATAACCCTCTTTAAAATTTGTGATTAATTCATTCTTAGCTTCAATAAGGAAAGCCAGATGTATTATTAAAATTAATTTTGCAGCATCGGCAGGCTGAAATGAAATCACTCCTAAATTTATCCATCTTCCAGCTCCTTTAATATTTGGAGCGAAAATGAGAGTAGCTAATAAAAGCAAGGTAATGCCAATTATTGCCTGTTTACTATATTTTTTGTAAAACTTATAAGGAATCATACTGAAAACCACCATCAGTATTAACCCAAGCACTACTTTTGCAATGTGTGAATTAGTTAAATGGAACAAGCTGTCGAATTTGAATACACTATAAGTACTACTTGCACTCATGACTATAATTGTTCCCATCAACATCATAGCAAAAGAATCGAAAAATATGAATAATCCTAATTTTTTCATTATAGGTTTTTAACTGCCTCCTTAAAAACTCTTCCGCGATGCTCATAATTCTGAAACATATCGAAGCTAGCACATGCCGGAGAAAGTAAAACGATATCATTTTCCCTTGCTTCTTTATTAGATGCAGCAACGGATGATTCCATTGAAGGCTGAATTTCAACTTTTACGATACCGTGGAAGAAATCAAATATTTTATCAGCTGAGGAACCAATTGCATATATTTTTTTAACTTTTTCCAGAACCAAATCTTTAATCTGATTATAATCATTTCCCTTATCCTGTCCACCAAGTATAAGAAATATAGGGTTGTTAAAACTTTTTAAAGCGAACCAGACAGAATCAATGTTTGTTGCTTTGGAATCATTTATAAACTTAACACCGTTTATTTCTCTAACGAATTCAAGTCTATGTTCAACGCCCTGAAAATTACCTAAAGCTTCCTTCAATTTTTTATTATCTAGTCCCATAATTTTAGCTGCGATAATAACAGACATTGCATTAGCATAATTGTGTTCGCCTTTCAAATTTATATTTTCAAGCGAACATTTAAAGAGTGTCTTTCCCTTTTCACAATAATAAATTATATCCTTTTCACAATAACAACCATTTTCGATCTTTTCTTTTAACGAGAAATAAAATACTTTGCTTTTGGGCTTTGTTAATGATTTTAATGTTAATTCATTATCCTTATTTAAGATCAAATAATCTTCTTTATCCTGATTCTCATATAAACGTAATTTAGAATTAATATAATTTTCTAATTTATTGTTGTACCGATTCAGATGATCGGGAGTAATATTTAATATCATTCCTATTCGGGGTTTGAATTTATCTATCAAATCAAGTTGAAAGCTCGAAACCTCCAGAGATACGACCTCATTTTCTTTTACATCGAGAACTATTTCAGAGAATGCAAGTCCAATATTCCCAGCAGCATAGGAAGTAACACCACATTTATTGAAAACATGATCACACATGGCCGTTGTAGTCGTTTTTCCATTAGTTCCAGTTATGGCAATAATTTTACCTTTACAGAAATTATAAGCAAGTTCTATTTCACTTATAATCTTTTTTCCCCTTTTCCGTGCTTCTAAAATGACCGATGAATCAGAAGGCACACCGGGACTAACTACAATCAACTCAGAATCATAAACTTTTTCAGAATGTCCCCCGGTTTCATATTTTATATTTTCATGTTTGAGTAGTTCGATATACTCTTTTAAGTATTCTTCATTTTTTGAATCAGATACAAAGGGGATACCTCCAAAATGTTTAATCAATTTGGCAGCACCTATACCACTTTTACGCGCTCCGATAACTGCAATATTTTTGTTAATTAAATCCATTATCTAATCTTAAATGATGCTAAGCTTATGATTGCGAGAATAATTGCAATAATATAAAATCTTATAACAATTTTCGGTTCAGGCCACCCCTTCATTTCGAAATGGTGATGAATAGGAGCCATTTTGAAAACTCTTCTCCCTTCGCCATATCTCTTTTTTGTGTATTTGAAATAGAGCCTTTGAATAATGACAGAAATTGTTTCCATGAAAAAAATACCACCCAAAATGGGAATTAATAATTCTTTCTTAATCAGGACAGCCAGAATTCCAAAAGCTCCGCCAAGGGCCAGTGATCCAGTATCGCCCATAAATACCTGGGCTGGATAAAAATTAAACCACAGAAAACCAAGCGAAGCTCCTACAAGCGCCGCGACAAAAACAGTCAACTCTCCAGAACCCGGTAGATATATAATGTTCAAATAATCTGAGTAAATTGCATTCCCACTTATATAACTAATAATGGCAAGAGTAAGCATTACAATAGTAGTAACTCCTATTGCGAGTCCATCCAGACCATCTGTTAAATTTACAGCGTTAGAAGTTGCTGCAATTATAAATACGACTACCGGGATATACATATAAGAAAAATCAAAATTGACATCTTTTAGAAATGGAACAGTTGTAACTGAATTTATTCCTTCAAACTGTGGTGAAAAATAAATAGTGAAACCTACAATTAAGCCTACTCCGATTTGTCCCATTAATTTATAACGAGCGATTAAACCGTTTGGATACTTTTTTACAACTTTGAGATAATCATCCAAGAAACCAACGCCACTCAAACAAATAGTTCCAGTTAGAATAAGGACGATATAAATATTCCTCAGATCAGCCCAAAGAAGGACAGGAATAACTACAGAAAGGATAACTATTATTCCACCCATAGTTGGGGTACCAGCTTTAGACCAATGTGATGGTACTTCAATTTTCTTTGCTTCACCTATTTGATGTTTCTTAAGAATATTTATAACCCTAGGGCCCAAGAAAAACGCAAGAAATAGCCCTGTAATAGCGGCAACAGCAGATCTAAATGTCAAATATCTAAACAAATCAAATCCAGGGGGATTAAATCTTCTATTTATATATTCAAGAAAATAATAAAGCATTACATCTCTTTAGTTTCAATTACATGGACAAATTCTTCCATTTTCATTCCCCTAGATCCTTTTACCAATATTGCTGAATTAGAGAAAGTATTCTGTAAAAGAAAAGATTTCAAAGCATTTCTTGTATTAAAATGTTTAGTTTCGAAATTAGTATTTTTCAAAAGCGCAGCAAGGTGTTTCATCCTGCTGCCTATAGTAAATACAGAATCAATATGATTTTTCTTTATTGCATCATATAATTTCTTATGCAGTAAAATTTCATTATTGCCCAGTTCAAACATGTCGCCCAATACCGCTACTCTTTTACTATAAGCATTTATCCGGCCCAAAAGCTCCAGGGAGGATTTCATTGATTCAGGATTAGCATTATAAGTATCATCAATAAGCATAAAATTATGTAGCAATTTAACATTAAGTCTTTTATCTACTGCTCTAAGTTTATGCACTGCTGATTTGATTTCCGTACTGGTAAAACCCAATTTGATAGCTATGGCAATTGCTGCTAAAAGGTTTTTAGCATTTTGCTCTCCATAAAGAGGTGAGTATAACTTTAAAACTTTATTTGAACTTGTAATTTCAATGCCAGCCTGTCCCAAACTATTATAACCTATGATTTTCCCTTGAATATCTGCTTTATTATTAAAGGCATAGGTAACTTTATTTTTTAATTTAAGCCCATAATTATTTAATAATTTATCATCATTATTAATAAAGACAATTCCCTTACGAGCATTGGTAACCTCCATCAAGGATGATTTTTCTTTCAAGACACCAGCGCGGTTCTTAAAAAATTCCAAATGCGAATCAGCTATGTTAGTAATTAAGGAAAAATCGGGTTGAACTATTCCTGCTGAATATTGAATTTCCCCGAAATGATTAGAGCCTAATTCAGCGATTAATGCGTCATTTTTGTTATTAGTACTTAATACTGTAAGAGGGACGCCAATATGGTTATTATTATTGCTAATAGTTTTATTGACATTATATTTTTCATTAAGAATCTGTGCAAGAATCTCTTTTGTAGAAGTTTTGCCAGCACTACCTGTAATAGCTATAATTTTTGTATTTAATTTATTTCTCCATATACGGGCAATACTTCCGAGAGCCAAAGTTGTATCAGGAACTGCTACTACAGGAATTGAGACATAGCCAAGTTTATTAATATAATTCCTGTTGATCACAATAGCTTTCGCACCATTTTTTATTACATCTTTTATAAAAGTATGACCATCGAATTTCTTGCCTTTAATAGCAACAAATAATGCATTTGACTTAATTTTCCTTGAATCTATACTAACAGAAGTGAGGGGTTTATAATTATCCGGATTATAGATAACCCCACCCGGCAAATCAAATAAATCTTCTAATGTAAATTTAATTTTGGTCATGCGATAAATATTTTTCCGCAACTTCTTTATCCGAAAAATGATTTCTTATTCCATTAATTTCCTGGTAAGATTCGTGGCCTTTGCCAGCGATCAGAATAATGGCATTTTTTTCAGTTTCTTCGATTGATTTTCTAATAGCTTCTTCACGATTTTCAATAACTTCAAAATTCTCTTTCTTAATACCTGATTTTATTTCATTAATAATATCAAGCGGATTTTCATTTCTCGGGTTATCTGAAGTAATAAATATTCTCCTGCTCAATTCAGAAGCTATTCTGCCCATGACAGGTCTTTTAGTTTTATCCCTGTTGCCTCCGCATCCAAACACAGTATAAACAGGATATTTATCTTCCACTATGTTATTAAGAGCAGAAAGAGCTTTTTCCAAGCTATCTGCAGTATGGGAATAATCTATAATAACTTTTTTACTGCCTTTCCCAACGACTTCAAATCTTCCGGGTACCTGTTTAGTATTTTTAATACCTTTTATAGCTATTTCAGGATTTATTCCATTTAATACAGCAGAAGCAAATGCGGCTGCGGCATTATAAGCATTGAAACTTCCGACCAATGAAGTTGAAATTGAAAAATCATGCGATTTATAACGAATAATAAATGTGGTTCCACTCAGATCATATGATATATTACTTATTTGAAAGTCAGCGTCTTGAGTACCATATGAATAAATTTTAGCCTTGGAATCTTTTATGATATTAACACTACTTTTATCATCTATATTATAAACCAGATTTGCTGAATCAGAAAGTGAATCAAATAATATTTTTTTAGCTTTAAAGTATTCTTCAAAATTTCCGTGGAAATCCAGATGGTCACTAGTAATATTCGTAAAAACTGCTGTGCTAAATTTTAATCCATAAACTCTTTTAAGAACTAATGAATGGGAAGAGACTTCCATAACCGTATAGGAACAACCTTCATTCAACATTTCATATAAAAGTGCATTCAGATCGTTTGATTCAGGAGTAGTAAGAAAAGTTTTTATTTCTTTACTGCCAATGAAATTAGAAATAGTACCTATTAATCCAGTTTTATTTCCCGCTTGTTCAACAATACTCTTTATAAAATATGAGGTTGTAGTTTTTCCGTTTGTTCCTGTAATTCCTATCAGATTTAATGAACCTGAAGGCTCCTTAAAGAAATAATTAGACGCTTGTGCTAAAGCAATCCTGCTATCTTTAACTAAGATCTTTGCTTTTCTATTATGAATAAATATCTCATCGGGGACTGAATTATTGTCTTCGAGTATAACAGCAATAGCCCCATTATTCAAGGCATCAAGAATAAATTTATGTCCATCTGTTTTAAAACCTTTAATTGCAACAAAAACCGAACCTTTTGTTACATTCCTGGAATCATAAAAAATACCAGTTACATCCTGACGCTGAACTTCTCCAACAATCTGGCTAATGTAAATTTTATTTATTAAATCTGTTAATTCCATTAGTAAATTAATGCGCCTTTAAGTTTAAAGCCATCGCAAGATATTTTACAAGTAAGACCTTTTTGAATTCGCGCACCAGGAATAATACTTTGAGATACTACAGGTCCTGAGCCTGATATTTTATATCGGAGACCAAGTTTCGAAAGAACGATTAAGGCATCACGAAGGGAATACCTTGACAGATCGGGCATTAAATTATTTTTTAATGCGTAATCATTATCAACAGTTTTTGTACTACTGTTAGAAACATTTGTAATCTTTGAGTCAGGATTTGCAGAATAATAATTATTTGTTAATACCGTATGGTCGTCCTGTTTAACCGGTTGATTAGAACGAAAGAATTTTTCATTGGACTTAGCTATTTTTTCAGCAACCTCTTTAAAAATTGGGGCAGCAACAGCGCCACCATATTTACCTTTTTCCGGAGAGTTTACAAGAATAAGACATAAAATCTGAGGATTCTCGACCGGGAAAAAGCCTATAAAAGAAGAGTTATATTGAGACTTCGAATATTTACCATCGATAAGTTTCTGAGAAGTACCAGTTTTACCTCCCACAGAAATGAAATCCAATTTTGCAGATTTGCCTGTACCTCTTTCCACAACACCTTTCAGATAATCCCTCATTCGATCTGAAGTCTGCCTGGATATTACTGATCTAATTTGTTTTGGAGTATTTTCCGAAAGGATAACACCTTTATTATCCATTATTCTTTTTATAATCTGGGGCTGATATAAAATACCTCCATTTATAACTGCTGCATAAGCTGAAATTAATTGAATCGGAGTAACAGATAGTTCGTAGCCAAATGATATAAAAGCTTTAGTGATGGGCGACCAGCCGGTTGGATTTTTTAATGTACCCTGTGCTTCCCCTGGCAAATCTAATGATGAACAATTACCGAAACCGAATCCACGAATGTATTTATAATAAAGATCGTCATCAATCCGGCGGACAAGTTTTGACATTCCGACATTGCTAGATTGTTCGATAATTCCTTTTACTGTTAGAGTATTATTTCCATTATGCGAATCAGTTATAAATACATTATTAAATTTATATCTTCCATGTTCAATATTTATAACCTCATCATCCCTGCATAATTTTTGATCCAGTAAAGCAGACATTGTGATTGTCTTGAATGTAGATCCAGGTTCATACGTATCGGTTAAGGCTTTATTTCTTCTAACAGTATCGCTAAATTGCCAGAAATAATTCGGATTAAAATCCTGCTGGTCTGACATTGCAAGAATTTCGCCATTATTGGGATCCATGATAATACCTACAGCTGAAGATCCACCGAAACTTTGCAAACCTGTCTTTAATTCTTCTTCAAGAATAGACTGATAGGATTTATTTATTGTAAGGATGATATTATTGCCGGGAACGGCTGCCTGAGTTTGTTCTTCAGCAACAGTTATCATATCGCCGATAGCATTTTTCTCAACATACATGGATCCATTTATTCCCCTTAACTGTTGATCAAATGATTTTTCAATCCCGTTGACTCCATGGAAATCATTTGAGACATATCCTAAAACATGAGATGCCAGGTTATTATAGTGGTAGATTCTTGTAGGATCTTCCTGATAAAAAAGTCCTACTGCTTTAAAATTTTTGAGGATCAAAGCTTTTTCACCCGGTGCTTTTTTCTCGATACAGATTGTTTTGCCAGATATTTTCATCAGATCAGAATAGTAGGAAGCAGGTTTACCGAAAATAGAGGAGAATTTATCTGCAATCTTCTTTTTTTCATTTTTGGAAACCATTCTCATATCCAAGTAGAACGAAACATCATTACGATTATAAACAAGAAGAACATTATTGCGATCATAGATAAGGCCGCGTTCAGAATTTATCTTTTCAATTCCTGTCTGTTGTTTCTCAGCCAGATAACCTAGTTCCTCACTTTTCATAATCTGAATACTAAAAAGTTTAACACCTATGGCAATGAAAAAAATGAAGACACAAATTATAAGAATTAATACTCTTGAATTATTCATACTTAGAGTCAATTTCTTTCTGAATACGTTCGATTTTTTCCCTACTGACCGTAAGAGTAAGTTCGGGGGCAGGGCATTTAACCATGCCTAATTCTTTTTGTGCGATATCTACAATTCTATCTTCAGAATTTAAATTCTGAAACTGTGCGGTTAAATTTAATTTCTCATTCCGTACAGAGCTGAAATCCTGAGCTGTAATTACCTTATCCTTGATCAAGGCTTCGCAATTCAGTTTAATAGCGACGTAACCCAAAGCATATAGGGTAATGATTATACCGGCCAAGAATCCATATCCTAAAATAGATTTGGAATTTTTCATTATATTCTTTCCGCTGCTCTTAATTTTGCACTTCTAGACCGGAAATTATTTTCTATTTCCTGATTATCGGGAACGACAGGTTTTTTAGTAATAATTTTTAATCTAGGTATTTTATTGCATGTGCAGATTGGGCTTCCCGGGGGGCAAATACAATCGAGTGTTTCATATTTAAATGCTTCTTTGACAATCCTATCTTCGAGAGAATGATATGACAGAATTACAATTCTTCCTTCCGGTTTTAATAGTTCGATTGATTTCTGTAAAAATAGTTTTAAGGTATTCAACTCGTCATTTACATAAATCCTTAAGGCCTGGAAGACACGAGATAATGTTTTAATATGAAACCTTTGAGGAGTTATGTCAGTAATGATCTTACTTAAATCGAATGTGGTTTGAATTTTTTTCTCCCTTCTTGCATCACAAATTACCTTAGCAATTTTTCTGCTATTCTTTTCCTCACCGAACTGAAAAATAATATTTGCAAGGTCTTCTTCAGAAAAAGAATTAACAACATCTGCCGCATTGATCACCTTTGATTTATCCATTCTTAAATCAAGCGGAGCATTATTTCTATAGCTAAAACCAGATTCTGCATTGTCTAACTGAAAGGAAGAAACTCCCAGATCAGCAAAAATTCCATTGAAGGATTGAATGGATTCTATTTTAGCGATAATATCAATCTGAGAAAAATTCATATTATAAATTTTTATTCTTTTATCATCAGCGAATTTTTTTTTAGAGAAGGAGAACGCATCCTGATCGACATCTGAAGCTATTAAAATCCCATTTTCATCCATGTAATTGAGAATGCCAGCGGAATGACCGCCAAATCCAAGGGTACCATCGAAATAAATTCCATTCTTATTGGAGGCCAGAAATTCAATACATTTTTCAAACAATACAGGTATATGGGGAACTGTCATCAGGTTGTAATTACTTTAGCTGCAATTTGTTCAAAAGATTCTTCAGAACTATTCAAATAAATTTCATAAAAGGAAGGGTTCCATAATTCCATTTTAGTAGATACGCCAAGTATCAAAACATCTTTTGTAATTCCGGCATAAGCGAGAAGATTTTGGGGAATAAGAATTCTTGACTGAGAATCCAGAGTATCATCGAATGCATTTTGAAGGAGGATTCTGCTAAAGCGTGCATGATCGGGATTAAATAAATTGAGCTGATGAATCTTTGATTCGAGCACATTCCATTGATCAAGAGGATAGACATCTATACATTTTTCAGTCCCCTGAGTCATAATAAAAGTATCATTAGATTCAGGGGAAACATGTTTACGCAATTTAGCAGGAATGCTGATTCTTCCCTTTGCATCGACCGAGTATATGTACTGACCTTTAAACACTTTTTATGTATCCTAATATGTTTCACCACTTTTCCCCACAATCACCCAAAAAGTAAATAAAAGGGTTCCTAAAGTCAAGAAAAATTTCATCTTTTTGTACAAATTTTTATGATTTTTATAATTTTAGTAAAGGTGGGGAATTATTGAAGCGTTAGATAGTAACTGAGGGGAAAATCGATGATTCTAAGGGGTCTGAAAATAAAGGCATGTGTAGACATTTTTGGCAGAGTATAATTCTAAAATTGAATACGAGGAATGAAAATGAAGAGGTGATGTGAGCTTTTTTAATTTTAGGAAGAAGATTGAATAAATGATATCAAATAATTATAATGTAGACCATTATCTGAAATCGTTTTGAAAACGTTTTGAAAGCGTTTTGAAAACGTTCGAATTTGGGTATTTGGTAGAAAATGATTAAGGAACCGAAAGAGAGATTAATAGTCCAAATGGGTCCAGGCTGAATGAAGGGAGGTTAATAAAGGATCAGAGCCAACTGCCGGAATCGAACCGGCGACCTACTCATTACGAATGAGATTCATGTCTCTATAACGTATTGTAAAATAAGAACTTAATTTTCCTTGCCATAGTTTTTGCCATAGTAGATGCTATACATAATGGCTTAAAATAATTTTAACTTAAACTTATAATTTAGTTTTGTGAGCAATCATATTGTATTTATTAAATAAATTTACTTTAGGGATTACCTGATTGTTTTTTTGCTAGGTCTTAATTACATTTAATTATGGTCAAGAATGTTTTGATCAATCCTCTAATAAAAATTAGAGCTCTTGATGAAGATTTTTTACATAACTTTTTTTTTCCTATTCTCAACCTACAGCTTTTCCCAAGGTCCCTGTCCCGGACTTGATTCAATCAATTATTCTGGTCAATGGTACCATACAATTCAAATTGGTCCTCAATGCTGGTTAAAGGAAAACCTGAACATCGGTAAAATGATTCTTGCTGTAAAAGATCAAACTAATAATGATACATTAGAAAAATTCTGTTATAATAATGATTCTAATAATTGCAAGGTTTATGGAGGCTTATATCAATGGCGTGAAGCAGTTCAATATACAACAAAGCAGGGAGCCCGAGGTATTTGTCCTATAAGTTGGCATATTCCTTTAAGTTCTGAATTTGATACTTTAATTTCTTCTGTGAATGGAGACGGGAATTCATTAAAAGTAGTGGGTCAGGGAGCAGGTACCAATACAAGTGGATTCTCAGGTTTATTGGGAGGAAATTTTGATACATTTTATTCATTTAATTCTTTAGGAAGCGAAACTGATTTCTGGAGTTCGACCATGTCTCATATATTAAGCATGGAGGGATACCCTTTATATATTAAAAACATGGATCTTAATCCAAGCAGTTACATTTATATTCAGGATAATGTTTTTAAGAGTTCAAATGGCATTAGCGTTCGCTGTTTAAGAGATACTGCAGCATTATTGCTCCAATCACCAGATGGCGGTGAAAATTGGAAGATCGGTTCACAACATAATATTACCTGGGGAGGCAACAATTTATCGGATACAAAGATTAAGTTGGAATTTACAACAGATAATGGCATAAATTGGATTACTATTATTAACTCTATTCCAGCTATAAATTGTAATTATTTTTGGATTTTACCAAATACATCTTCAAAAAAATGTAAAGTAAAAATAACCGATCTAAATAATCCTAACTCTTTAAGTACAAGTGACAGTGCATTTACAATAGATAACACATGTATGGATGGATTTAAAATTGAGCATGGAGGGAGAGTATACGAAACAATTGCAATAGGTAATCAATGTTGGTTAAAAGAAAATCTCGATATTGGTACAATGCTTCCCAACAGTAAGGAATCATCCTTAAATGGTATAATAGAAAAATATTGTTATAATGATGATACAGTAAATTGCAATCTATATGGAGGTTTATACAAATATTCAGAAATAGGAGAAAAAGGAATATGCCCAATCTTTTGGCATATTGATGGACCGAGTTCATTTTTAGATCAGGTTATTTATGATGGAAATGCAATAAAAGAGATCGGACAAGGTACAGGATTCGGTGCAGGAACAAATACTAGTGGATTTTCTGCACTGTTTGCCGGTAGAAGAAGTAGTGTTGGTACATTTCTTGACTTAGGAGATGCAGCTTGGTTTCCTTTTACCACTAATTCTCCTTTAATTATTGCTGATTTTCTAGATTACAGTGGTACAATGGGATGGACAGATCACTTTGGTTCTAATGGTGCCGGCAGTATTCGCTGCGTTATGGATGATATTGGACCATTATTATTATCATCTCCTGTAGGTGGGGAGAATTGGTTGATAGGCTCAACTCAAAAAATAAGTTGGACTCTAAGCAACGTTATAAATATTAAAATAGATTATTCAAATGATAATGGTTCAAACTGGATAAATATAATTCCTTCAACTTCAACTTCTGCCGGCAGTTATAATTGGCTAGTTCCGAATACACCTTCAAGGAATTGTAAAATCAAAATAAGTAGTATTGATCATCCCGATACAAATAGTATTAGTAATATATTCAGAATATATAAAGTTTCTACAGATTCATGCCCTGGATTTCCGAGTGTTGACTTTAATGGTCAGATATATAATACACTAGCAATCGGAAATCAGTGCTGGCTAAAAGAGAACTTAAATATAGGTGTAATGATAAATGCAACTCAGGATCAGTCTAATAACGATATTCTTGAGAAATATTGTTATAACAATGACACAAACAATTGTTCAATCTATGGCGGCTTATATCAATGGGATGAAGCAATGCAGTATTCTACTAAAGAAAATTCAAAAGTTATTTGTCCTACAGGGTGGCATATTCCTTCATGGAATGAATTTAAAACTTTAACAGCCGCGGTTAATGATTACGATAATGATCTTATAGCAATTGGTCAAGGGTCCGGAACAAATGCCACTGGATTTTCTGCTTTATTAAGCGGAGAAAGTTTCTTAGGTAGTTTTAATGCTTTAGGTGGAGATATGTACTGCTGGAATTCTACTAATTACGATTCTACATATGCTTATTTTTCAGTTCTATTCCCGGATAATATTATGCAAGAAGGAGGTCCAGGTTATAAGATTGGAGGCTTTAGCATTCGTTGCATAAATGACAGTTCCGTTTACTCATTACCAGTTGAACTTACCTCATTTACAGCATTAGTTTCTGATAATAACATAATGTTAAACTGGAATACTGAAACTGAATTAAATTTTTATTCTTTTGAAATAGAAAAAAAAATAGTAATCAACAATAATTGGGATAAAATTGCAACAATCAAAGCATCAGGGAACAGTACAAAACATAATCAATATTCCTATATCGATAATAATGTTGAACCTGGAAAATATAGTTATCGTCTAAAGATGATTGACCTAGATGGAACAACAAAAAATAGCAAAATAATTGAAGTAGTGGTAAATCCTCCTACTAAATTTGAACTTTCAAATGCATATCCGAACCCATGGAATCCAACAACAACTATACGATATCAGATACCAGCCAACTTTCTTGTAACAATTAAACTATTCAATACTCTAGGGAAAGAAGTCTCAACATTATTAAATGAAATAAAACCTGCCGGAAATTTCGAAATAACACTTAATGCAAAATATTTAAATTTAAGTAGCGGAATATATTATTATCAAATGAGAGCCGGTAATTTTATCGATACAAAAAAATTGATTCTCATTAAATAATATTCGAATCCTACTTTTAAAAAAGTAATTTTACTATTCGAATAAAAGGAGTATAAAGATAAAAACTTATATACAGCCATTTCATAATTTGAAAACGCTTCTCGATCGATCCTCGATTAAAACGAGGGCTTCACCCTTAGCTATTTATTTCTTAAAACATATCCTTCCTTTCAAACAAATCTGATCAAAACTTTAATCACTAAAACTCTATAATAAATTATAAATAAATAATCGGAGCAATAATGAAAAATTTAGTTTTATTAATATTGTTATTTTTATTTATGGGGAATCTTAATGCAGCTAATTATTATGTTGATACTTCCAAAGCGAATGATAATGGATTAGGTACAGATACTAGTACCGCATGGAAAACGGTAGATGGGGTAAATAAACATAATTTTGCACCAGGTGATATTATAAGTTTCAAGTGTGGACAAAGATTTATAGGTATAACTTTAAGACCTCCAAATAGCGGCAGCAGCATTGCCCCAATTATATTTAACTCCTATGGAACAGGTGCAAAACCTATTATTGACAGACAAGGTACTAGTGAGTCTGATTATTGCGTGGATTTAATAACAATTTCACGAAATAATATTACATTTTATAATTTGCATCTTAAAGGCGGATATAAATCTAATGCAACTTTGTGGGCATGTAATTATATTACTTTTGAGAACTGCGATATAGATAGCACAATTTTTGTTTATACCGGTACAGCAGGAAAAGGAATGATTTATTCCGGAATGGGTTCTCATTTAACTATAAGAAATTGCAATTTAACTCATTCAGTAAGCGGCCATGGCATTTATGTGGATGGTACCGACCATAGTTTGATAGAATATTGCAATTTTACTTATAATTATCAGGAGGGAATCAATCTTGCCTTCGGGGACAGTGCTGCTCAAAATTGGACAAATGATCTAATAGTTAGATATAATTATATCGGGAAAAATGGGCTT
>JARLHD010000435.1 GCA_031292435.1 Ignavibacteriaceae bacterium | reverse complement strand
TAGAAATAAATACCACTTGCATAATGAGATGCATCGAATTTTATTTCATAGTTACCGGCATACATATATTGATTCACCAAGGTTGCCACCTTCTCGCCAAGTATATTAAATATAGTTAGACTTACCTTCCCTTCGTGAGGTATGACATATTTAATTGAAGTACTGGGATTGAAAGGATTAGGATAATTCTGCATTAATTTAAATTCATATGGAACTCCGCTTATATCTTTATTTATACCCGTTGGTATGGCTAAATTTATAATAAAAATTTGAGAAACGGTAGAAGTACCATTATCTGTATTAAGCGAATACACTCTCCAGTAATATTTTCCACTATGTGATAAAGAGCCTACCACAAGTGAAAGACCTGTTATCACAGTATCCTTAAATAAGGCAGTGAAATTCACATCAGTAGCAACCTGTACTCTATATGACTTAGCTTGAACACCAGCAATCCAGGTAAGTACAGGGCTGTCTAATGTCTTCAATGTATCATTATTAGCTGGATAAACTAATGTAGGCGCACCAGGAGCTGCAGTTTCATCGACCCATCCTAATACTCCTTTTAAAATCCTGTTGACTGGTGAGCCCGCAGGGCTCTTATATGAATCTCTGAGAGCCCGAAGATCTGTTCCGAAAACAGCCGTATTCCATTGAGTTCCTATTCTACCAATTCCGCATCCTGTATCTGCCATATAAGTTGTTGAATATCCGTATAAACGATTACCACCAAGCCAGGAAGTTTTAAGAACATCGGGCCATGAACCTATAGTACTATCAACAACAGTAGAATTAATAGCATCGCCAATCAGACTTTGGCTAGGTCCTGAGGCCGGGCGGTCTGCTACAAATTCAATTCCCAACATTCCTTTCGAAAATGCTGTGTCCTGATATGGTGAAGTAGGCCGATCAAGTTCATATCCAACATCTTCACTAAACAAAATAAGTTTAGATTTTGAAGCACCGTTAACTGCTCCTGCATTCAAGTATGCTTTGATAGAATCTTTTTGAATATTAGACATAACAGAAGACCCTTCTCCTAACCATATTAGATATTTATATCCCCTGAATGATATGACATTTGCTGAAATATTTCCTCCTTTATTGAAAACATCATATGTCCTGTTCATCGATCTTAAATTATTCACGACAGAGTCTCTGCTTGTAATTCCATTTACCTGAGTAGAATCATAAACGACCAGGAATTCACCTTTAGTCAGACGTTTGAAAGTAAGATTATAGGATTGTGATGATTTTAACGAATCATTACCGCTATAAGCATATATTGCCCAGACGCCTTGGATAGAATCCCCTGTAGCTAATCCGACACCTTGCAACATCTGATCCAATATGTTAACGCTGGTTGACCAAGAAGTATCATAGCCACCATTGCCTGACGGGAAATCAAATTTCGGACTTGTTAATACTTGTCCGAACTTAAACCTATACCTGGTTCCATCCCCTGATCTATTCCATTTAAAAGTAAGTCCTGAATAATTAAATATAGATGTTGAAATGGTTGTATCATTCCCCGGAATGTTAAGGTCAAATGCGATTAACTGTGGGATAGCCCTTTTTAATGTTATGGCCCGCGGAGCGTTAGCGGCCTGCAGGGAATCATTTATGGGCAAATTATTTCTATATGCCATAACACTCCACTGTCCAACCAGTGAATCACCCTGGTTCATACCAAGAGCCGCAAGAATAGTATCGAGCTGGTTTGCATTAAAGGACAATGAATTAGTATTGATATTAAAAGCTAATTTGGGAGTTGCAAGTGTTGGGCTTCCGAACGTCCATCTATAAGTTGCAGTTGATGCAGAAGTATCCCAGGTAAAATTAATTATCCCTGAACCTTTAGAGATTGAAGCAACAGTTGTACCAGAAGCAGGTAATTTTAAATTAAAAGCATTTAAAGGATATGTTGCAAAAACTACTTTAGCTGTCCATGCCTGGTAAATACCGGAGCTATTATCGGCCCAAAATGGCCAAACAGTTCCATTTGCTCCATCAGTAATTCCGATATAATCGCCCTGATACCCAGTAGCAGTCCCAGTAATGGGGACAGGTTTAAATGAATGGTCGCTAACCTGAACATCAGACCATGTGGTTCCGCCATCTATTGATCTTGAGATAAAAACCTGTGTTGAATCGGCTGTTGTATTTCTATTGTCATAATAAACTACATTAACTGCCCCAACCGCATCTACATTGATACATGGCATATACTGATCTTTACCATTATTTAAGGCATCCTGATTTACTCTAACTCCGGCAGACCATGTGGTTCCGCCATCAGTTGATTTATGAAGAATAATATCCGGATCTGCACCTGCAGGAGCCAAATTCTTTTCTGCTGTAACTATATATATCCAGCCATTTCTTGAGCCACCTGATTTATCAACTGCCATCCAGGGAAAATCATTTACTCTAATCTGTGAAGTTTTAAGCACTCCCCTGATACCATTGCAATCATAAATATTATTTTTATAGGTCCATGTAGCTCCCCCATCTGTTGATTTACCAAAGCCAACATAGTCACCTGTACTAGGAGAGGCAGTAATCGGATTCTGCCATGTAACATAAATATCACCGTTAGGAGCAACGGCTCCATTACATCCCTGTGAAAAATGATTGGCATCGGATACATTTATATCTTTGAAGGAAGACCAGGTGGTACCATTATCAGAAGTATAGGATACAGCAATGGGAGGAGAAGTAGCAGTAAACCTTGACCAGATAACGAATGTCCTTCCGTTATAAGGGCTTGATTCATTATTTATCGTGAATGTATGATTCTTATCCTGTGATCCAGAAATAATTTTAGTTGCTGCAGCCCAGGTGTTACCATAATCAGTTGAGTTTGAAACCCAAACTCCGTTACCCGTAGAGCTGAGATATGATTGGTAAAATCTTCCATTCATATCTATTGAAGGGGCAGGATCACCACCATGGTCACTAATAGGCGCAGCTTTTGTTGTATCACAACCGAACCAGTTAGTCCCTCCATCAGTCGTAACATACAATCCTTCGCTTATGAATAAACCAGCATCTAAATGAATTGCGTTTGACGAACCAAACATTATGTTTTTATTTGTTGGATGTGTAACTATGGGAACTTCACTTTGAACTGTAGTACTTGGATGAACTCTGAAATTAGGATATACTATTGCACTACCGCCAGTGATATTTTGAACCATTACAGAGGTATTTTTATTAACATAATTTAACACACTCCCGGGAGTTGGATTAATACCTTTGTCAGAATCCACGGGACCGACATTCATCATTCTTGGATCCTGGTACCATTTTCTTGTATCCGTCTTTTCCTGGGCTGAAATAAAAGGAATAAAAGTCAGGCAGATTAATAAAGTAAAAAATAACTGTTTCATTTTTTATCCAATTATAATATTATCATTGCTTAAATAATTATTGTTAAAAAACAATGATAATTTTCTTAAAAAAAGTCAGCCGGTAGTTAATACCGGCTGATAGAGAATGTTATGCATGATTGCATAACAGATATTTACTGCTTATGGGGTAATATTATTTAAGTAACATCATCTTCTTAATTGAAGAGAAATTCTTTCCCGTTGCTATGTCGCTAGCTGCCAAGCGATAGATATAAATACCGGATGATAACTTAGTTGAACCGAAATTTACTGTATAATAACCGGCTGACATCTGCTGATTAACTAATTCCATAACTTTCTGTCCGGCTATGTTGTATACTTCCATAATAACCTTTGCATCTACAGGTACCTGATAATCTATCTTGGTTGTAGGGTTAAAAGGATTAGGATAGTTCTGGCTTACTGAAAAGTCTTTTGGTATTGCTACTTCTGCTGCTTCTACTGTACTATAGGAGAAGGAACCATCGTTGTCTACCATTTTAAGTCTGTACTGATATTTACCTGACTGTAATTTTGTATCTGTAAATGTATAGTTCTTTGTTGAGTTACTAAGAACTGCTGCCTTTACTGAACCTACTGTTGACCAGTTGCCGTCTGATACTAAGCTTCTCTCAACGTCAAATCTGTTGCTGTTCTTCTCTGTCTTGGTTGACCAGTTAAGTACAACTGAGCGACCCTGTGAAGCTGATGCGAATG
>JARLHD010000434.1 GCA_031292435.1 Ignavibacteriaceae bacterium | reverse complement strand
TTTATTTTTTACGTTATGGGGCAGAAGGTTAAGTTTTCCTTTAGAGAAAGTAGAGGGAGCGAGATCGACATCCTTGAAGAAGTCTTTAGATTTTAATTTATAATCTATAAGCAGTCCAAGTTCATATGCTCTTCCAAAATTTTCTATTTGTTTAAGGAAGGCTTCATGGAATTCCTGTGTTTTTTTATCTGCCGAAGCAACACCATAAGCAATAGCGAGTTCTCTGACTGCATCCATAAACTTAGCAAGGTCAAACTGTTGGGGACATCTGCTTGTACAGGTCTGGCATCCGGCACAAAGCCAGATAGTAGGTGAGGTCATAGCTTTTTCATACAAGCCAAGCTGAACGTATCTAACAACTCTATTTGGTGGAGCTTCCTCAAAATCTCTAACAGGACAACCTGCGGAACATTTGCCACACTGGTAGCATTGAGCGGGATCCTGTGAGGTGATGGCAACAAGCTTCTTCTTGAAATCTTTAGTGTTTAAATTTTTCATGGACGCCTCTGGAAATAAGGAGATAGAATGGAGAGTAAATGGATCGAAGAGAACATAAGATTTAATTTTGAATAACTTTTAATTATTACAATTGTAACTTCAATAAAACGAATAAAATTACAATGAACGGGTACTTATTAAATTTGTCATAACTTATACAAAAACCTTGCCTATTTTAGATTAAAATATTCCAGTCAAATAGCAGGTTTTTAGACTATCCAACTGCCAATTTTATAGGTTTTTCAACACTTTTAAGGCATTTATATGCTTTTTTCTCATAATTGGAAATAGCAGAAGAAGTTGAGATTCTCATATTTGATAACGAATAAATTAAGATTGACAAAGCGATTCTTATTATAAATATCAGGTATGGGAGGTACGATGGAGGACATCATCGACACGGGGTTTATAGAGTAGATGGTAGATGACATCCAGGTAAGCATTCATTTCAGTCATTTCGATATTGGAGGTAAATTTCCAGAAGCCATAGATATTAGCAAGGGAGATAAGGCTTGCGGCGTAATTCTTCCAATTATATTCATGATCGACTCTTTGTATGGCACGTGAAGATATTTTATCCCAGTAAGCAGGATCTTTTTTTATTCTATCCAAGAAGGAAATTATTTTTATTGTTGTTTCCTCTGCGTTGACGGGATCGATATGGAATCCAGAACGTTCATCCTCAATAATTTCCTGTGGACCTCCATACTTTGTAGCAAATACAGGGAGTCCAGAGCGCATAGCCTCAAGAACAGTTAGACCGAGTCCTTCGAATAAAGCAGGCTGAACAAATATACCTTTATGATCTGCGATAACACGATAGACTTCACCGGATTGATCTTTCCTGAACAACTTCCCTATCCATCTTATTTTATTAGAGAGATTATGCTCATTGATAATAGAATGCATCAGATCAATCTGTTCTTTTTCTTCTATATCAGGGGTAAGAGATGAATCGATTTTACCAGCTACGATAACCAGATTTGCTTTTTCCTGCATTTCGCTGCTCATGCCAAACCATTTAGCGAGTGCGGTAAGATTTTTTATTTTATCGAGTCTTGCAAGAGTGAATATAGGAATCAATTCAGGTTTAGATAACTTACCGAATATATCAGGTTCATCCTGAGAGCCAAAGATAAGAGTCTCAATTTCATTAGTAGTTTCCTTAATGCGTTCCTGTTCATTGGTGAAGGGGAAATAAGTGACAGTATTAACGCCAGGAGGGAGGATATTAAACTTCGGGTGTGAAAGATTTACACCATATTTGACGCGATAAAGACCGGGCATAGTATAAAAGGAATAAGATTCATACTGTCCTATCCCCTCTTCAGTACCTGCGATTTCCTGAAACGTAGAAGTAATAATAAAGTTAGCTGAATTCATTGCATAGAGATCGGCGATAAACTGAACAGAGAAGTTATAGAACTGTTCAAGGTTTTTCCAATACAAGCCGCTGTAGAGGTACTTACTTTTTTCAAGAGCATGAGCGATATTGCACTGAGTGACTCCAAATTTCTTAGCAAGGATTGAAGCAACCATATTACCATCGGAATAGTTACCGATAATAAAGTCCGGACGACCACCGAGTTCGGCAAGGAGTTCTTTATATGCATCCTCCGCAAAATACTCGAGATAGGGCCAAACTTCAAAGCGAGTAATCCAATTCTGTAAGATCTGGTTATCCTTATTTCTGAAAGGGATACGGAGAATGAAAGTATTTTTTGAGTTATGGACTTTTTCTATACGCAGATTACAATCGGTATCTCCGGCATTAGGGATTAAGCGGGTAAGAATTAATATTTTAGGATCGGCATCGAGTCCTGCTTCAGCAAGAGAATTAAGTAACTGATTCTCGATAGCTCTGACCTGATCGAGGATATAGACTACCTGTCCACCAGTATCCGGTTTGCCAAGAACATTTTGCTGACCGAAGTAACCATGAGGAGATATGATAGCGATATTATATATCATTGGGATAGAAGAGATAAATTCTTTCAAGGCGATATGATCGGGCGAGTGCATAAGGCGGTCGAGCTGCTGCAGGTGGAGAGATATGAGACCTGCGGTATTGCCAAGTCCCGGTTCAAAGCCAAGGTTTTGAAGATCATTCCTAAAATTATTATAGGGTTCATCATCATCTTTTTTCCAGAGAAGTTTTAGGGCACGATCGATATTGAGGATAAGCTGGTCGGTATTTTTAATCCTATCGTTAAGGATAAGTGGCTGATTTTTATATCTGTGCACGAATATAAAATCGAATAGCGCCTGCTTAAATTTTTCGGGTTCATTAAACATTCTGCTTGAGAGATAGCGGTTGAGATATTCGACACCGTGTCCTATACTTTTAGTCTGGCGGATACTTGGGAACTTATCGTAGAAGGGTTTGAAGTCGAGAGTTAGAATATTACCATTACTTCCGGGCTCAACGAACTGTTCCTGTGCTTTAAGATAATCAAGTTCACTGATCTCTTCATAATATTTTTCCTCCACATTAAAGAGAAAGAAGGCGGAAATATTTATATCCTCCCTAACCTCCAAATAGAGTTTATTACTCATGCAGACAGACTCGATAATTTTATCAATGGCCTCTTCAATGAGGGATGCCTGACCATTATTATTAGATTTGAACTCCCTGAATATATCGAGCAGATTTCCTTTAACAAGAAGCTTATTATTATTAGAGATAACGAGATTAAGATAACGATAGAAATCAATCTTATTCTCTTCAACGAGGGAAATAAACCTATTATTCAATTCTTTCCTTTTCCTTTAAGAAATTATAATAATTTATACCTTCCATAATACCATCGGCGTTATGACCTTTGGCAAAATATACTTTTTTAGTTCCTTTAATTTTTTCCATTTCAGGAGAATAATTACCGACGACGACGCCGGGCATATCACCCTTAAGCATATCGATATCATTACCGGAATCGCCGGCAGTAAGGATATTTTCAAAAGGGATATTCCATATATAGGCGAGATACCTGATTGCTTTTCCTTTGGAGGCAAGGTAAGGAAGGATATCGAGAAGGCGCCCATCGCTGAAAATAATCTTTGCCTTTATTTTATTTTTGATGAGTATATTTTTTATTTCATCAAGGTTAGCGGGATCATCAGGTATGTAATAACTTATCTTATATTTTCTTTGAGTATCCTCTTCCTGAGGAGTAAGGAAATTTAATTTTGATAAAAGATCGACGATAAGTTTTCTATTCCATCCATTTGCAAGGTGGGTATCCCAACCTTTTAAGTAAGAGAGAGAACCGTGGTAATTGAAATAAATTTCAGTTCCTACAGAAGTGAGAGATACAATGGGCAGTGAGATATTATTTGATTTTAATACCTCGATTGCGGAATTGATATTTCTGCCTGTAGCAACTCCAAAGCCGATACGATCCTGAACACTGATAAGTAAGGAATTAAATCTTTGCAGAGCATCATCATTACCAAGGAGAGTATGATCAATATCGGTGATAATCAACTTTTCAATTTCCATTACTTTCCTGCCGACAGGTTTAAGCTCTGACTTTTCTCCGGTAGAATACCTTGCTACAAGCTTCTCTATATTTTTGAGATAAGAATTTATATGGGCATTCCAGGAATAGAATTTTTTAACATTAATAAGCCCGTTATCAGAGAAAGTATTCCAGAGATTATTATCATTAAGGATTTTCTTAATAGCTACAGCGATATTTTTAGGATCGGTAACATCGACGAGGATACCATTCTGAAGGTTCTCAATAATATCTTTAGGACCTCCGTCATCTGTGGCGACTACGGGAACACCAGAGGCGGCGGCTTCTATAAGAGTTAAGCCAAAAGGTTCGGTTAAAGCTGCATTGATAAAGACACCACGGTTGGCGGCTGTGAGTCTATATAATTCAGGGACTTCAATATTAGTATCGTGGCGTTTAGGTATAGCCATTTTGCCATAGAGATTATATTTATCCATAAGGAGGAGCATTTCGGTGAGGACTTCTTTTTCATTATCGGGCATGGTCTGGATGTCTTCACGGATGCCGGCAAAGATAGCGAGATTAGAGAGAGCCTGGAGTTCAGTATCTTCACCGAATGCAGTAATGAGTCCTGCAATATTTTTTTTCTTATCCGGGCGGCATACGGTAAGGACGGGAGGCTTATCGATATGCATGAAGAACCTGTTAAACTTTTGGATAATCTTGTTTATGATAGCGGCGGTTTCATCTTCTACCGGATAGGACTGAGCGGGAGGGCGGAATATATCGAGATCGACACCTGGAGGGATGACAACGAACTTTGCGGGAGTGCTGTTCTTATAATCGCCATACTGCTTTTGAATTTCCTGTTTTGTACTTGTTATGATAAGGTCGGATAGATAGATTACATCTTCTTCAACTTCGATGCGATGGTTCATATTAAAACGTTTGTCTATTTCTTCCAGAGAGAGACCATCATTGAGGAGTTTGCTTTGTTTACTTTTACCGAGCGAGTGCCCTGTATGTATAAGAGGGAGACCGAAGAAGCCGGAGAGTTCGATACCCACATGTCCTGCATCGGCATAATGACTATGGATTATATCGGGAATTCTTTTACTTTCTTTTATATAGCGGATGGTACGGTCGACGAATTCTTCCAGGTGGGGCCAGAGCAATTCTTTTCTGATATAGCGGGAGCCTCCACAACGAATTCTTACAATACTGAATTTATCATTTATCTGTTCGATTGGGACGGAGTAATCAGCGGAAACTTTTATATCATTCATCCAGCGGGTAACGAGTTCAACTTTATCGACACGGGGATCAGCACTTAATGCGTTACCGAGTTCTATGACATACTTTACCTGACCGCCTGTATCGGCATCCCGACCGAGTTCGATATCGTGTCCACGGACGAGTCCATGTATACTGAACAACTGGATGTACAGCCCGTGTTCAGGAACGTGATTTGGCATAAACTTCCCGATATTATAATATTAATAATTTAAGATAAATATTCTTTTATGCCGGGTAAGGGGTATAAGTACGGGGGTTGATATGGGTCAAGAGAACTATTACTGTTAAGTATCCCAGTCAGAATCATTACTAAAAGTGATTTGCTGCAGATTAGTACTTTAAGAGCAATAGAAAAGATAAGATCAGGAGATTGACATATATCCTGAGAACTGCATAGAGGAAGCATATTATATTGAGAAGAATGGATTTGACATTGAGGGGATTATCAAATATTTTAACCATCAGAGCCCGAAATAATTGCATAAATAGATCAATCATATGGGAATAGTTATCTTTTGGGGACATCCTTTTGAATTGACCGGTTAAAATTTGATTCCTTAGCTATTGATTTTAATTCTTAAATAATAAATAAATCAATTCCTTGAACAAACAGAGGTTTAACATGAACACTTCTATCCGATTCATTTCAATGTCTCTACTTACCATTGTTTTTTTCCTTTTAGTATCCGGGTGTAAAAAAAGTGAATCACCGACAAGTGCAGGTACAGGTACAACATATCCTGTGAATATTACGATAGTAAATCTATTAGGACAACCACAGGGAGGGGCTTTGGTAGCGTTAAAGAATGCCCCATCCAATGATGCAATCTTTCAAGCTTACACAGATTCAGCCGGGAAAGCTACACTACAGGCTCCAGCAGGGACCCAGACTTTTACTGCAGAAATCGGATCTGCATTCCTTACTCAATTCCAGGTGAATGTTTCAGCAACGGCGGCAAACAATCCGGCTCCAATAACATTAACACAGAATGCAGCAGTTAAGGTTCTTGTTGTAACGGCGGATGCTGAACAATTAGAAGATGTTATAAGCGATCCCAAGATCGGGTTTACAACATTTTCAACTGTATATATAGATACTCTGAAAGACATGGCTATTGCCGACTCTGCAAAATTATTTACTTATCTACAACAATTTACTCTTGTATTTTCAGACTGCGACGGTAGTACAGAAGGTGGTGCAGATTATGCAAATCTATCAAGAGTTTATGGAAGATATATACAAGCAGGCGGCAAAATGTACGGAGGTCATTACAACTATTACCACCTACAGAGAATCTGGACATCATCATACAGGACTGCTGCTACCGGTGGTGATGCTACAACTGATTCTTTAGTTTTAGTTGATACTGATATATCCAAATATGTAGGTTTTTCTGTTGCTAAATGGAATTCGACAGACTACAGGGGACTTTCCGGTTATGAATTATTTTCTGATCTGCCGGCAAACGCCAAGATGTACGGAAAAATAAAAGGAGTTTCGCCTGATGTATTTGTAATAGTTGAGAATCATTTAGGCTCAGGGAAATATTTGTGGACAAATTATCATAACCAGGACATAAAGGATGACCCTAAACTGATCAAGCTAGTACAATACTTCCTTAAATCTTTATAGGTTATTTTTATAGGAAGAGCCGTTATAGAGAAATAAGATGTAAGGCAACTGTTATAATGAATATTACATTAAAAGCCGCTCGTTTTTGAGCGGCTTTTTATGTTAGAAGAGCTTATTTAATAAGCATCATTTTTTTGATTTGGGTATACTTCCCTGCTTCGAGTTTGTAGAAGTAGATACCACTGGGGAGATCAGATGCATTGAAGTTAATGGAATAATTACCAGCGCTCTTATAACCTGATTCAAGGGTTTTTACTAATTGACCTAATGTGTTATAAACTAGGAGTTTTATGTTTGAGGATGAGGGCAAGGAATAGGAAATAACTGTATTAGGATTGAAGGGATTAGGATAGTTCTGGGAAAGAGTAAAATCTATTTTAGAGATACTGTTATCATTTATGCCCATAAAAGTTGAGGGGAAATTAGAATCAAATAAATCCTGAGCAGCAACATCATTTGTTTTTGCAACAGATACACTATTTGTTCCACTAGTTCCCCTACCGACGACATAAGCAACAACTATTGAGATTGTATCATTTTTAACAAGCTTGAAAGGACCTGTACTAGAAATCTGTCTTTGATCCTGTGCAGAATTGTTTATCCATCCAACCTGAGTAACAGGATCACCAGAATACATAAAATGAGGATCAACATTAGCGCAGTTAACACCGCCAAGAACAGAGCCCTGAGACCAGGTACAAGGATCAATTTTACCACCAGAGTTACTTAAACCAAGTGTATAATTCCGTAACTGGAACTTGTCAGAGGGATCTATTCCATTATAATATTGGAAAAATGAGGAGAGACCTAAGTTTTTAGCACCAGGATATTTTCCAAGGCCCATAATTCTTCCACGGACATCTGTTGCCGTATCGATAGGGGTATCGATTCCATCATCATATGCTCCATTGGCATTATTATCTATAAAGGTTACACCAGGGATATAAGAAAGAGGTCCCTGCAAAAAATCTACTATAAAACAGGGAGCAGTTGAACCCCATTTTGCTGATTCACTTGCGGGATGATATGTAAATCCCGCATTTAGCAGAGTATCGCTACCTACTAAATCCAATGAACCGTTATCACCGATATCAGGATCACAAGCGATACTAAAATACACAGAGTCCAGAACATCGGCTGAATATCCAGTGTTTACAATTTTATACCTGATAAAAATGGTATTACCGATTGTAGCTTTTGAATTAAAAGCAAAGACTGTCTGTCTAATTTCAATTCCCTGAGGGTTAACATCATTAAATAATCTAAGAGAAGGAGGCATCTGATCTGAATAAACACACCAGGTAGTTACATCTCCAAGAATATCAGGGCGATCTTCATCAGGATCCCATTTACCATTTCCATTTTTATCTACGGGATTATATACTCCATCATGATCGCCATCATAGAAATCAGCACCAAGAGCTACAGCATCTTTCCACTGAGTCCAACTCTTCTTTGCCGGATCAGAAACACCTATATCGAAAGCTGGATCACTTGAGCTTACAACATAAAGCTGAGCCCTAGGGTCATTTTGACCTGTTGCATAGGTGCCGGGTAAATAATCATTAATTCTTGAAGATGTCATCATTCCATTTGCCCAAAGAGTATCTTTGTTCATACCGGACATAAAGAATCCGCCAGAGTAAAGGACAATTTTACCAGTAATAGGATCGCCGATTTTACCGCCGCCAAGAATAGCGGGAGGGATAAGAACATCTGCCATGACTCCGGATCTGTTCATCGGCATAGACCAGTTATTGATATTTAGATTATAAGAATCGCCAGCTACTAATTTTGTTTTATGAGTAGTAGAGGTTCCATTCCCCTTCTGTGCAAGAGTTGGGGTGAAAGTGAAGGATGCAGAAAATAATAAAAGGAAGAGAACAGTTAAAGTAGAATATTTCATGTAATGACTCCGATATTTATTGAATAATAACATGTTTTATTTTATTAGAATTAGTTTTTTAGTAGCAGAATAATTTCCTGATTGCAATTTGTACAAATATATTCCGCTTGCAAGGCTGCCAGCACTGAACTGAACTGAATAATTACCAGCTGATTTATATTCATTTACTAATGTGGCGACCTTACTTCCAATTGTATTATAAATAGTGAGTTTGACATTTCCATCTTTAGGAAGTGAATAGTTTATAGTTGTAGAAGGGTTGAAGGGGTTAGGGTAGTTTTGGGAAAGAGTGAAGTCTTTGGGGAGGACATTTACTTCTTTAGTAATGCCAGTTGGGAAATCTGAGAGAGGGCGTTTCCAGACACCTGCATTAGAAGTCCCAGCAAATATATTTACTTCATTGGCAGCAAGAGCATAGACGGGATACGTTAATCCACTATTAACTGCAATCCAACTTGCACCATTATTGGTGGATAGAAAAACACCGTCATAAGTTCCAGCGAAAATATTCGATCCACTGACATCAAATGTATAAACATCATAACTACCCAGACCATTATTTCTTTGTGTCCAATTTGTCCCATTGTCCGTTGACATATAAACGCCCTGGGCATCTATTCCAGCAAAAATATTATTTCCATTTAAAGCCAATGCGTTAACCTGTGAATGTGAAAGAGCTGCATTTACTTGTGTCCAGTTTGTTCCATTGTCCGTTGAGCGAAAGACTCCGCTATATGTTCCTGCATAGATATTATTTCCACTTACAGCGATTGAGAAAATGGAAAAATCAGTTAAACCATTATTGCGCTGTGTCCAACTGGAGCCATTATTAGACGAGAGATAAATGCCGCCACCATTTGTTGCACAAAATATATTATTACCTCCAGCAGCCAAAACATTGATACTTGTATCAGTTAATCCATTATTGTATTGTTTCCAATTTGTACCATTGTCAGAAGAAAGAAACGCACCATCATCAGTACCTGCAATTAAATAATTGGAGTTACCTGTTAGAGCATTTATCCATGTACTAGTCAAACCATTATTTGCACTTATCCAATTTATTCCATTATCAGAAGAAAGATAAACTCCCAAGGTTGTGCCTGCAAAAATATTATTACCTTTGACAACAAGAGAATGGCAATTGGTATTTATCAGACCATTTATTGCTTCAGTCCATTTTGTCCCATTGTTTGATGATACATATACCCCGCCGTTAAGATTACTATACCTAGAACTTGTTCCAGCAAAAACATAATCTCCATCAACAATGATGGAATTAACATTGAAACTGATAATACCATTGCTTGCGGATACCCAGTTTGATCCATTATTTGTTGAAAGAAAAATACCACCGAAAGAGGTACCTGCATAAATATTATTACCATTTGGGGTAAGAACGCTAACTGATTTATCAGAGAGTCCATTATTTGCAATAGTCCAATCCACCCCTTTATTTGTTGATAAATAAATTCCTATATTGGAGTTACCAGCGAATATATTATTACCATTAATAGTTAAGGCGTTTACAGACATATAATTATTTAATTGAGTCCATTTTGCTCCATTGTTAGTAGATAAAAACAAACCATCACTGGTACCTGCATATATATTAGTATCACTTAATGCGAGAGTCCATACTCTAGACCCTCCTAATTGATTGCTAACATCCGTCCAATTAGTGCCATTATCGGTAGTCAGAAAAACTCCATAATCATATCCAGCAAAAACTTTATTTCCACTTATAGCAAGAGACCAAACATATTGATATGGCAAACCTGATTGCGACCAATTAGTACCGTTGTTAGTTGAAAGAAATACCCCTCCCATATAAGTACCAGCAAATATATTATTACCACTAGCAGCAATTGCATAGACAGATAAGTTCGATAGACCATCATTAACTTGTGTCCAATTAAGAACATTTTTATTTGAACAATAAACGCCACCTCCATTAGTACCGGCATATATATTATCACCACTTATAGCTAAACAATTTACATTAGCGCCACATGGACCATTGGTTTGGAGCCATTGGGCGTGGAGGTTTATGCTTGAGATAAATAGGAAGAGAAGGACAGAAATTGTTGATAAATATTTCATTTAGAAATCCATTGATTGAGGATATGGGCGTAAATTTTCATTTATTTTATTAGCATCATTTTTTTGATTTGGGAGAGGGGACCTGCTTCCAGTTTGTAGAAGTAGATACCGCTGGGAAGAGAGTAGGCATTAAAGTTAATTGAATAGTTCCCTGCCGGTTTATATCCGGATTCAAGGGTTTTTATTGATTGCCCTAATGTGTTATAGACAATGAGCTTTATATTTGAGGATGAGGGCAAGGAATAGGAAATAGTTGTTGTCGGATTAAAGGGGTTGGGATGGTTCTGGGAGAGAGTGAAGTCTTTAGGTATAGCATTTACTTCTTTATTGACAGCTGTTAATTCTGAAAGCGGGCATCTCCATACACATGCACTATCAGTAGCAGCAAATAAATTATCACCGGCAACAACAAGAGAATTTATAATATTATCTTTCAAGCCTACCATTGTCCAATTCTTCCCGAAATCAGAAGAGGAGAAAACACCGTCACTATAGGTCCCAGCAAAAAGATTATCTCCATAAGAGCACATTGAAACGATGCCAATATTGGATAAGCCAGCTTGCACCC
>JARLHD010000057.1 GCA_031292435.1 Ignavibacteriaceae bacterium | reverse complement strand
CATTTGTCCTGATCATAAGCCAAGACATTTGATCCATTTTCAGCAATAATCTTTCTGCACCTTACATAAGCATTTGCTTCACTGTCAGCCATATGGAGTATTATTTCTTTTATGCTCCAACGGTTAGGCGCCGGTTTAAAATCCCACATCTTTTTAGGGAACTCAGGGAGAACATTAATAAAATCATCAATTCCCTGAAGATAGGAAAGAAGCATACGATCCATTTACAAACTCCTAAATTTTTTGTTAACCAGAATAACGCCTGTGGTAATAATTACCCCGCTTAGTACTATAACGAATGTGATTTGTTCATTTAAAATAAGCCAGGCAGTAAATATAGTTATAAATGGCTCAAAATACAGAAATGATCCGGCACGTGCTGAATCCATCACCTTTAATGCCTGTGCCCAGAATACATAAGAAACGCCGGAACAAATCAGTCCAAGAAAAAGAACAGCAAACCATCCCCTGCCTGATAAATTTATTACTGAATATAATGCTTCGCGGGAAAAATTAAATGGTATTAATATCACCGCCATTGTTAAAAAAAGATAAAAGATTATCATAAGAGGAGGATATGTGAAAGTGATTTTTTTATTAACCAGGGAATAAATGCTCCATGTAAATGCACTCGCAAGAACCATAACATCCCCCTTATTGGAGATAAGGTCAATTTTAGTAAAATCTCCTTTACTTATCAACATCAGGAGTCCAAAGAACGCCAAAGCAATACCCGCAATATTAATTATCTTTAACTTTTCCCTGAAAAAAAGGTAACCAAGTAGGGCCATAAAAACGGGAGTAATACCAATTATCCATCCTGTGTTGGAAGCGGTCGTATATTTCAATCCGGTAACCTGTATCCATAAATGGAATACAGCTATTACAGCAAGAAGTAAAATGCTTCTATGTTTTTTCCATTCAATGGAAAAATCACGTTTGGTTGATTTAGCAATTATAAATAATAATATAACTGCCAGAATCATGCGTAATATTATTATCGTAACCGGGGTCAATTCAGCCAGAGCAATTTTGGTCGCAATAAAGGAAACTCCCCAGGATATTACCGCAAACATCGGTTTCCAGTATATAAGAAGTTTGTTTTTCAGAATAATGCCCTTGGTCTTTTTTTAACAGAAACGATAAATATAGTTATATTAATGTATCAATTAAAATTTAATCTAAAAGGAGCCTGATGGCAGTCGAGGTTAATAAAGTAATATACTCCATGGTGGGAGTAAGTAAAATTTATAATAAGAAGTATGTTCTGAAAGATATTTATCTGTCTTATTTCTATGGTGCAAAGATTGGTGTGATAGGATTGAACGGATCGGGGAAAAGTTCTCTGCTAAAAATTCTTGCGGGAGTTGATAAGGAAATAAATGGGGAGACTGTTCTGTCCCCTGGATTTACAGTGGGCTTTCTTGAACAGGAACCATTGGTTGACAGCAATAAAACTGTAAGGGAAGTTGTTGAAGAAGGGGTGCAGGAAATTGTCGACCTGCTAAAAGAATATAATGCTATCAATGATAAGTTTTCTGAACCGATGGATGATGTTGAAATGACAAAACTGCTGGAAAAGCAGGGAGAGGTTCAGGAAAAGCTTGACCATGTAGGTGCGTGGGATCTTGATTCAAGAATTGAAATGGCGATGGATGCTTTAAGATGTCCGCCCGGGGATTCAATAGTTAAAGTACTATCCGGAGGTGAAAGAAGAAGAGTTGCACTTTGCAGATTATTGCTTAAGAAATCTGATATTCTACTGCTTGATGAACCTACTAACCATCTTGATGCTGAATCCGTTGCGTGGCTTGAACATCATCTCCAAAAATATGAAGGAACAGTTATCGCCGTAACGCACGACCGCTATTTTCTTGATAACGTAGCGGGATGGATTCTTGAACTTGACCGCGGCGAGGGTATTCCATGGAAAGGAAATTATTCTTCATGGCTTGAACAAAAACAGGACCGTTTGAAGAACGAGGAAAAAAGAGAAACTGAAAGACAACGCACACTACAGCGCGAACTTGAATGGATCAGGATGTCCCCCAAAGGAAGGCATGCAAAATCTAAAGCAAGAATTACATCTTATGAAGAACTTCTTTCACAAGAAAAAGCAAGAAGTCAGAAAGAGCTTGAGATTTTTATTCCAGCAGGAGAGCGCCTTGGCGGTGTTGTTATTGAAGCGGAGCATTTAAATAAAGCATACGGCGATAATATTTTAATTGAGGATATGAATTTCTCATTACCGCCCGGAGGCATAATCGGCATCATCGGTCCTAACGGTGCAGGTAAAACCACTTTATTCAGAATGATTACCGGGCAGGAAAAACCTGACGCGGGCATTCTAAAAATCGGCGAAACTGTAAAGCTTGCATATGTTGATCAATCACGCGATATTCTAAAGTCCGATAAATCAATCTGGGAAATGATATCCGGGGGTGAGGATCTGATCCAGCTTGGAAGCAGGCAGGTTAACTCAAGGGCTTATGTTGCTCAATTTAATTTCTCTGGAGCTGACCAGCAAAAGAAAGTTGGAGTTTTATCAGGCGGTGAAAGAAACCGTGTTCATCTTGCATTAATGATTAAGAATGGAGCAAATGTTCTGCTTCTTGATGAACCGACAAATGATCTTGATGTAAACACAATGCGCGCACTTGAGGAAGCTCTTGAAAACTTTGCAGGCTGCGCCCTGGTTGTAAGTCACGACCGTTGGTTCCTTGACAGAATTGCAACACATATTCTTGCATTTGAGGGAGAGAGCAAAGTTGTTTGGTTTGATGGCAATTATTCTGAATATGAAGAAAAGAAAAGAGAACGCCTTGGAACCGAAGCTGACCAGCCGCACAGAATCAAATACCGTCATTTAACAAGGTAGATATAAATTTGAAACCGGAAATGTTCAACAAGTTTAATTTTATTAATATAATATCCGCTTCAACAGCCGGAATAATTGGCGGGTTATACCTGCTAGCAATTTTCCCTGATTATTTCAGTCACCCTGTTTCATCTGCATTTATATATGCAATAATGTTTTTCATGATCTGTTTATTCGCGGGAAGGGTTAGCAGGAATGTTTGGAACAATATTGATAATATGTGGCTGCATGCAATAGAATCAGCTATCGTTTTAGGTATGCTTACCTTCTCTTTTATAAATGGGTTTTTTAATTATTGGAATTCAGCCGGGATAATCCTGCTTGGCTACATGATTATTTTTACTTCACGGACAATCAGGGAGAATATTATAAAATTTATTTTCTTTCTGTTATCACCTGTATTCTATTATGGCTTGTTTTTCCAGAACAGTTATTTTACTGAATCTATATTTGCAATATCATTTTTATTACTGATTGAGAAAATATATTTAAAAGATGGAGTTGATCACTATTTTGTTATGTCCTCAGTAATATTGGCATTCCTTGTTTTCATAAACCCTTTCCTTGCTATACTCTTTTTTGCTTTCCTTGCATACAATTTCAGGCAGGAATTAAATCGGGGAGTACTGTTCTTACTGATAGCATTAGTTTCTTTCTACTTTATGGAATCGCTGCTAAAAAAAGATGTGGTTGTTTTATTATTGCCCCATTTAAACATTTCATTCGGGATAATAATATTGATGCTCCTTGTTTTAATTTCTACAATATATGCCGGATGGATCAGCAGAAATGTTTATGAAGTTTTCTTTTCTTCAGCGTTAATAATTTTAGCTGTAATGTTTATTTACGCTGTAATAGTTGAGACTCCGCTGTTAATCCTTCTTTTTAGTATGACCCCTCTTCTATCCACAATATTCCCCCTCTTAATATTTGCAGTAAGGGATTATGATACTGAAAAATATTTAGGAAAAATTCTCGATGACTAGTTATTTAAATAAATAGAAGAATGCAATAATAAGGATCGTTAGTGAAGAAATTCCAACCGGTACCCATACCGGGGCTATCCATGGACGCGGAATTAGAAAAAGAACATCTATGGTTTTAAGGTTTGGGGGCCATTTAATAAGAATATAAAGTGATACATAATAGAATAAATCCCAAAACGCAAATATCCATAAAAAAACAACTATAATATCCAGCCAGCCGGTCCCCGCAAATAATGACAGGGATGTAAGCATAATAATTGTTGCCGCTTCCCTTGTTTGTTCAATAATTATATAGCGTTTGGGAAATTTTTCCAGAACCTCACTGTTTGAGTTTGAATCGATTAGTCCCATTGCTTTCCTGAGGTATATCACAACAACTCCCTCCAGGTGTGCCATTGCAATTCCAAAAACAGCAAGAAGCAGAAACTTCATTCCCATCATTTACTCAATTATGTTTTACCTTTACTTGTTCAGCTCCATGTAAGCATCAACCTTTTTATATAGTAATTCCTTCTCATTGTCATTAAGAAAACTGGCGTTAATGGAATTTTTTGCTATCAGATAAATATCTTCTTTTGATAATTCCAAGGCTTCAGCTATTGCGCAATAGTTTTCATTTATGTATCCTCCGAAATATGCAGGATCGTCGGAATTAATTGTAATAACCAATCCCATATTCATCATTTTTTTCAGAGGATGATTCTTAAGATCCTTCACAACTCTTAATTTATAATTGGACAACGGACAAATTGTAAGTGGTACTTTTAACCTTACAAGTTCATCTACCAATTTTTTATCATCAAGAGAATTGTTGCCATGATCTATTCTGGAAACTTTAAGCAAATCCAAAGCCTCCCAAATATAATCAGCAGGACCTTCTTCACCTGCATGGGCAACAGTGATAAATCCATTATTCCTTGCATGATTAAATATTTCTGTAAACTTTGAAGGAGGATTTCCAACTTCAGCCGAATCAAGACCAACAGCCATAATCCAATCCTTAAATGGAATTGCCTCCTCTAATGTTTTCATGGCAGAATCTGAATCCAAATCCCTCAGGAAACACATAATCAGCTTAGAAGTAATTCCATCCTGCTCTTTTGCTTCCACAAGCGCCTTGTGGATGCCATTAATAATTGTCCCAAAACCTATTCCCCGGCTTGTGTGGGTTTGCGGATCGAAAAATATTTCACAATGCTGTACGTTCTGCAAATGCACCTTGTCAAGATAAGCTTTAGTTAAATCGTAAAAATCCTCCTGCGTTACAAGAACATTTGCGCCTGCATAATAAATGTTCAGAAAATCCTGCAGGTTATTAAAAGAATATGCATTCCGCAGTTCTTCAACAGAACTATATTTAATACTTATATTATTTCTTTTTGCGATTTTGAACATAAGTTCAGGCTCAAATGTGCCTTCAATATGCAGATGCAGTTCAGCTTTAGGAATTCCATTAATGAAATTCTCCAATAAAAAATCTTTATTCATTTACTATTTTATTTGTTACTGATTGGATATTACTAAGCTATTAAATATCAGGTCTAACTGCAATTTAATTATTGCCGCTTATACCCTTGCTTCATAAGAAATATCTTTAAAACGAATGGTGAATGCAACCCCATGCTTCGATTCTATTTTAATATCTCCCATTAATTGCTCAAGAGCAATTGTGTGGAACAGCTGCATCCCCAGTGTGTTATTATTCATAAAATCAAACCCGTCGGGTATGCCAATGCCGTTATCGGAAATTATCAGTTCAATCGTTTCCTCCTCAACTTTTTTAAGCTGGACTCTAATATTCCCTGCCCTGTTGTCCGGAAATGCATGTTTAAAAGAATTTGATATAAGCTCGTTTATTATCAGTCCGCATGGAACCGCAGTATCGATAAGGACATTAACATTTTCCAGTTCAAGTTTAAAAGTTATATTGCTTTTTTCATTCGAATAACTATTTGCTATAAGCTGCACTAAATCGGTTATGTATTCCTTAAGATCAACCAGGGATAAGTTTTGTGATTGGTAAAGTTTTTGATGAACAAGTGCTATAGTCTGGATGCGGTTCCGCATATCAAGAAGAATATTAATTATCTCCGGGTTATTTATTGATGCCGATTTCAGTCCTATCAAAGAACTTATAACCTGCATATTATTCTTTGTCCTGTGATATAGTTCCCTAAGCAGCACCTCCTTTTCTTTCAGCGATGCTCTAACTGCCTGCTCAGCAAATTTTCGTTCCGTAATATCTTCAAAGATTGCAATAAAATATTCCGGGGCAGGACTGTAAACAGATATTACAAACCATGTATCTAATGCAGGCAGAAATGTCTCAAATTTTTCTGTTTTACCTTTTAAGGCTACCCTTCCGTATATTTCAAACAACTCCGGATTAGTTTCCTTTAAATTTGCAATCAGTGTTGAAACATTTTTTCCGATTACATCCTTAAGTCCTGTCATTTTTTCAAATGACTTATTCACCTGAAGATATTGGAAATCAGTAGGGCACCCATCCTCATAAATCATTTTGCAGAACGCAAATCCCTCAATCATATTTTCAAATAGCGACCTGTACCGCTCTTCACTTTCCCTTATAACTTCTTCAGTACGTTTTTGTTCTGATATATCTTTTGTAAATACTGATATGCCTTCAGGTGTGGAATATACGCTTACCTCATATGCAAATGTTTTTCCATCCGAGTGAAATTCATTTATAAATGCTTTCGGTAATTTTGTTTTAAGTACTTCAAGATATACCTTTTCAGTATTATTGCCCTTTACATTTGGATATATATCATAAATCAATTTCCCGATTGCATCTTTAGCCGGAATTCCGGACAAAGTTTCTGATGCTTTATTCCAGTATGTCAGTTTTAGATCATTATCCAGGGCGAAAAATATATCCGTTATACTTTCCGCCAGAGACCTGAACTTTGATTCGCTCTCACGCAGGGCATCCTCCGCTTCCTTTTCCAGAGCCATTTTTTCTTCATAAAACATTGCCTGCTGGTTTTTCCATTTTAGCAAAAAGTATATTCCAGCTAATAAAATTATTATCACAACAATTGCTGTTATTAGGAGTATGGTTTTCTGTAAAGGCGCAAGTATTTCATCAAGATCAATTTTTGTTAGCATTTTCCAGTTTGTACCTGGGATTGTCGTAATATCAGAAAGAACCTCAATTCCCCGGTAATCCACTCCTTCAAATATTCCAGAATAACCAAGTACTGCATGAACTGCCGGAACATTCGTATGGGATAAGGGGATTTTGAAATTTAATGCCGTGTTTCTTTTTCCACGCAACTGATTTAAAAATACTACGCTGTCTCCATCCGGACGCACTATAAGCGTCTCGGCTGATTTGCTTTCCGACGGCCATGTTTTTATAAGTGGGAAAAATATTTTCGAGGGATCAATTGAAATTATCACCAGACCAATAACCTTACCGTTTATTGAATCCGGAAATAATAGCGGGATGATCAAATCCATTTTAATAAGATTATATTTTAGTGAGCGGTGAAGATCGGTGAAAACAATTTTCTTCGCGTTGAGAATATTTTTAAGATAGTCCATTTCAGTACTATCCTGATATTCATTAGAGTTCGCCTGTAATTCAATTCCAAGGTTCGCGTTTAGTAAATAAGCATTGCCATAATTGGCATTACTATTCAGATACTTTATCCAGTCCTCAAGCCTTGATTTTATTGCAATATTATTTTTATGAAGGAACCATTCATTTATATCATTTACTAATGACTGGTTCCGCTGGATATCATTAGCATCAAAAAGCCTTTCATTCCGCCAGCTCGCTATTTCATCGGCTTTTAATTTAGTTATATATGAAAGGTGGGAATAAATATCCGCTTTGTTTTTTTCTTCCCTGATCCTGTAAAAATAATAACCTGTTATTATTAAGATTAAAGAGATTAAACTAAAAATTAAAATCGATAATTTCGGAGCTTTGATATCTTGCCTTTTAAGATTCACTAAGTTCCTTCCTAAAAGTCAAATATTTTGTATCTATCATATAAACTAACGTCACTGATTTTATTTTATAAAATAATTCTATATAGATTAAGAAAAAAAAATGAATTATTGAATATAATAAATCATCAGTATGCTCCATGTCAATCAGGCTATAAGCAGGAAAACCCGTTCTGTTTGACAGAACGGGTTCCCGCACTTAATAAATATACGGTTTATCAGCTCATCAGTACTGCGATAGCTGACGTATTTACAATATCGTCCACACTGCATCCCCTACTTAGATCAAAGAATGGCCTTTTTAACCCCTGAACGACAGGACCAACAGCCTCAGCCTTACCTAACCTTTGTGCAATTTTGTAGCCGATATTTCCCGCATTAAGATCAGGAAAAATAAGCACATTAGCTCTGCCCGCAACATTGCTGCCGGGGGCTTTTTTCTTTCCTACCGAATCAACAACCGCCGCATCAAACTGAAGCTCGCCGTCAATCTGCAGATCAGGTCTTTTTTCCTTTGCAATTCTAGTCGCCTCAACAACCTTATCAATCAATTCATGTTTTGCACTTCCTTTGGTTGAAAACGAAAGCATGGCGATATAAGGTTTTTCACCTGTAAGTTTTTTATGATTATCGGCAGTAGTGACAGCAATATCTGCAAGTTGGTTTGCATCCGGGTTAGGCACAACGGCACAGTCGGCAAAGCTAAAAGTCTGATCAGGAAAAAGCATTAAGAAAAAGCTCGACACAATTGAAATTCCTTCCGGCATCCCGATGCATTGTATGCCTGCTTTCATTACATCGCCGGTTGAAGCAAATGAACCTGCAACGCTTCCGTCAGCCATTGATTCATTTACCATCATCGCCCCGAAGAACAGATCACGTTTAAGAATTTCGCGGGCTGATTCGATTGTTACCCCTTTGTGTTTTCTTTTGTTGAAAAAGATATTGGCAAATTCGCTGAGCAGTTCCGACTTCTCTGGGTTAATTGTCCTAATTCCGCTAAGCTCAAGTCCCAGCCGTTTTGCGTCGCTCCAGATTTTTTCCTCATTCCCGAGAGTAATTACCGACGCGATTTTATTTTTTAATAAAATTTCTGCTGCCTTCAGCACCCTCTCGTCGTGCGATTCAGGAAGGACTAAAGTTTTTCTTTTCTTTACAGCGTTCTCTTTAATTTTTTCTAAAAGTTCCATTTCCATTAAAATTCTCCGAATAAATAACAGTGTTTTTGTTT
>JARLHD010000433.1 GCA_031292435.1 Ignavibacteriaceae bacterium | reverse complement strand
GGTGCAGTTTATCATATGGATGAGACTAATGCCTTTGGTGTCGCCTTTACTGCCCTATCTATGCAGGATATGCCTGTTACAACTGAGTTTCAGCCTTTTGGTACAGGAGATTATTTTGGCTTTGGTGATATCGCACTTGCCGTAACTTACTCAAGGAAAATGACAGATCAGTTTAGTTTTGGCGGTACTGTAAGGTATATTGAAGAAACTCTTGATAAATTGAAAATGCGTGGAGTAATGATTGATCTCGGAACTTATTATTGGACAGGATTGGGAACAACTAGGTTTGCTGTTGCAGTTACAAATTTTGGTAATCAGCTTGCTCCTGATGGTCAGGTTGTTCTTATCGGAAAAAGAAGTCAGTCACAGTGGCAGGCTTTTTCACCCCCCACAGAATTTAGAATCGGTTTTGCATTTGAACCTTATCAGGATGAAATAAATAAAATAACTGCTTCTATTCAGTTAAATCATCCGAATGACAACAGCGAAAATTTAAGCACAGGTGTTGAATACAATTGGAAAAGTACGTTCTATCTTCGTGGAGGGTATAAATTCAATGTAGACGAACAGAATTATTCTTTTGGTGCGGGTGTTTATGTTCCGGTCAGCCTCGCAAATGTTACTTTTGATTATTCTTATTCAAATTTTGTAAGATTAGGTACTGCACATCGTTTCTCAATTATTTTAGGTCTATAAAAAATGATTAAAAAGTTTTTAATATCTGTGATACTGATAATTCCCTTTATATTTGGCTGTTCCGATAAATTTGATATTAATCAATTAGGCGATTACCACGGTGCCGGAAATGCCGGTGGCGATACTGTCTATGTTCATCTTAACCCGGATTGGGGAGGTTATAATAATCCACAGGCGATACTGATTGGTCACGAACCCTTCATTTATGTTTGCGACACTGATAATGATCGAATCGTTATGCTTAATACTGCCGGTACAGTTTTAGGAACTTTATCTATTAAGAAGCCAATTGCTATTGCTGAAGATTATAAGCTGAATCTGATTGTTTGTGCGCAAACTGAAATTAATTCTATAACTTATAGCGCTGTTTATAAAATAGATCTTTTTGCTGTAAATCATATTATTGGAAATGCTGTTCCTAGGTTAATCCTTCCAAGAAAATCAGACATTGATTATCATCCTCTCTGTACATTTTCTGCTGTAACTGCTTTTTATGATAATTCTTATTATGTAGCAAGGACAGGGATTAATAATACAAGTATTTATGATCCGGATAATGCAATTCTTCAATTTGTTACTATTGGTTCGAATGCTGATTCTTCTCTCGGATCGGTTCATAATATTGATGCTCTTAGCTCCGGTTTGATTACTGCTAACGGAATTAACTGCATGACATCTTTTAGTAAGAAAAATCTGGATTTTATTGCTACCTATGATAAAAATGTTGATAATGCAACTGCTTTCAAAGCTCAATGGTTTCAGCACTTTGAGAATCAGCAATCTGAGGGATACCGTAGTGCTTTTAATCCTTCTGATGGGATGAAGTTTGTTCAACCGAACAGATTTGGTGCACCAACTGGAAGTTGTATTGACCCATCAGGTAATATCTATATTGCTGATGGAGATCCCGGAAAAGATAGCGTTTTTAAATTTAGTCCTTATGGGGATGAGCTCCAGTCTTTCGGTGGTACTACTTGGTTCTCAAAACCTGCAGGAGTGGGTTTCTTTGATCAGACTTTATATGTCCTCGATTCTCAAAAAAATATAATTAGAAGATTTATTTTATCTACGGACCTTGGCCAATGAAAAAATTGTTTGCACTTATTGTCTGTTTATTCTTAACTTTTAATTTGTATGCCCAGACTACAATTGATTCTGTTAGAATAAATGATTCTACAGGTGTACCCAGAAATGTTAATAAAGTTGTTACTGTTACAGGCGTCGTAACATCTACTACCCAATTCGGTGCCAGTGGACCGGTATCTCTGCAGGACTCTACTGCTGGTATTGCTGTTTATGGAAGTTCTTTTTCTAGCAAAGTCCTTTTGGGGGATTCTGTCAGGGTTTCTGGTACTTTGACAAATTATGATGGACTGGCTGAAATGAACTATGCTACCGGAAATTCTTATTCTATTCTTTCGAGAGGACATACTCTTGTGCCAAAAGTCGTAACAATTTCTGATATTCTTAGTCAGCAGTGGAATGGTATTGAAAATTTAGAGAGTGTCCTCATTCAATTGAATAATGTAACAATAAGTAATACGGGTAATTTTGCTTCTGGAGGAGCATATACCATTTCTGATTCAACCGGATCTTTTACTAGTGGATTGTACATTAATAAATATGTCACTTCAATAATAGGAACAACTATTCCTACACAACAGGTTAGTTTGATTGGAGTTTTAAGTCAGCATACTTATAACGCTCCTTTCAGTACAGGATATCAACTCCAGCCAAGATTTATTCAGGATATTATTTCCCCTGATCTATCTCCTTTAATTATAAATTCTGTTTTTGCAGTTGAAATTGATCCAAATTCGTTATCAATATGTTTTCATACTCTAAGGAAAGGCATCAGTCAGGTTAAGTATGGTCTTACATCTAATCTGGAAATGGATTCGGTGATTGTTAATGAAGATACAACCTTTCATAAAGTTAAAATATCTGGCTTAACTGCCGGTACTCTTTATTATTTCAAAGTAGTTTCCGATAATTCTTATGGAAGAAGCGTCGGGGGATTAATAAACGCTACAACAGGCGTGATTGATACTTCTACTGGTAAGATAAATATTTATTTTAATTATGCTGTTGACACATCTGTAGCTATTCCGGGAAATGCTGCTCTTGGCAATGTGGACTTTCAACAAAAACTTCTATCTAGAATAAATAATGCTAGATATTCTATTGATATGGCAGTTTACAGTTTTTCTGGTCTTCCTAGTGTTGCGGATGCACTTGTAACTGCAAGAGATAGAGGTGTCAAAGTTAGAGTAGTTTATGATTCCCGTGCCACTCAGGATAATATGCAAACAATAATGAATGCGGGTATTCTTGTTAGTAGAAGGAATACTGACACTACAGATATTATGCATAATAAGTTTTTTGTCTTTGATTCAAGGGATTCTATTAACTCAAATGACTGGGTTTGGACTGGTTCGTGGAATATTACTTCGACTGAACTAACCTGGAAAAATAATGTTATTGAATTAAATGATCATGCTTTGGCTTTAGCTTATCAACAGGAATTTGAGGTTATGTGGGGAAGTAACACTGAAATTCCTAATCCTTCTTTAGCAAAGTTTGGAAGCGCTAAATCAAATGTTACCCCCCATTCGTTCATTATTGGCGGAAGAAGTGTAAGAAGTTATTTCAGTCCTTCTGACGGCGTAACGAACCAGATAATCAATACGATTTATACTGCTGATTCCAGTATATATTTTGCTGTAATGACATTTACCAGAAGTGACATCGTTACTGCAATTCACAACCGGTTTAATTCCACTGTTAAAGATGTTAAAGGCATTATGGATGATATTACCGGCACTGGTAATCAATTTTCTAGTCTGAAATCTTTCGTTGATATGTGGGCAAATACTGGTAATACTCTTCATGATAAATATGCCATGGTAGATGCATCGAATCCTTTGTCACATCCGACTGTTATTACAGGTTCCCATAATTGGTCTTCTGCTGCAGAGCAATATAATGATGAAAACACTTTGATTATTGATGATATTAATATTGCTAATCAATTTATGCAGGATTTTAAACATCGCTATAATGACCTTGGGGGAGTTGGTACTTTTATTGTTCCGGTAATTACTGGAATTAAATCAGAAGGCTTATCGGATAACTTAAGTTATAAGCTTTATCAGAATTATCCGAATCCTTTTAACCCTGTTACCACTATTCGATTTGAAGTCCCCCATTCTCAATACATAGAATTGAAGATTTTTGATATTCTCGGTCGGGAAATAAAAACCTTATTCAAGGGAACTGCTCCTGCAGGTATTATGGCAATTGATTTTAACGCTGATGGATTCTCAAGTGGGATATATATATACAGAATTAAAGGTGACGGATTTACTGCATCTAAGAAATTAATGCTCTTGAAATAGAGAGCATTTCTATAAAGGGGAGTTCTTGTTCATTTGGATTATCTTTCCCGAATAATTAAATTTACCAACTAAATTTTATAGTTTAAGGAGTGATATGACTCATAATAAAGGTCAGATTATACAGGTAATCGGTCCCGTACTCGATATCGAATTTGAAAATAAACACCTGCCTGAAATATATAACGCAATTAGAATTCCAAGATTAAATCCGGAAGGTGAACAGGAAGATTTAATAGCAGAAGTTCAGCAGCATCTGGGTGAAGACAGAGTTCGAACGGTTGCCATGGATTCTACTGATGGATTAGTTCGAGGAATGGATGCATTTGATACAGGTGAACCTATTACCGTTCCGGTAGGGCCTGAAACCTTAGGTCGACTTCTAAATGTCATTGGAAATGGCATTGATAAATTAGGAGAAGTTAAAACAGCAAAAAGATATCCGATTCACCGTCCTGCTCCTTTATTTAAAAATCTCTCTACTAAATCTGAAGTCTTTGAGACGGGAATAAAGGTAATCGATTTAATAGAACCTTATTCAAAAGGAGGTAAAACAGGGTTGTTCGGAGGTGCCGGAGTTGGGAAAACCGTTATTATTCAGGAACTTATTCATAATATAGCCCGTGAACATGGTGGATATTCTGTTTTTGCTGGTGTTGGAGAAAGAACACGTGAAGGCAATGATCTTTGGCGGGAAATGAAGGAATCTGGAGTTCTGGCTAAGACTGCGCTGGTTTTCGGACAGATGAATGAGCCTCCTGGTGCTAGATTACGTGTCGCTTTGACTGGACTTACCGTTGCTGAATATTTTCGTGATGAAGAGGGGAGAGATGTTCTTCTTTTTATAGATAATATTTTCCGTTTTACTCAGGCAGGTTCTGAAGTTAGTGCCCTTTTGGGACGAATGCCTTCTGCAGTCGGTTACCAGCCTAACCTTGCCTCTGAAATGGGCGCCTTGCAGGAAAGAATTACCTCAACTGATAAAGGCTCTATAACCTCTGTACAGGCCATATATGTCCCTGCAGATGATCTTACGGATCCGGCCCCTGCTGCTGCATTTGCTCACCTTGATGCTACTACAGTATTAAGCAGACAGATTTCGGAGCTTGGTATTTATCCTGCAGTTGAACCTCTGGAATCTACATCAAGAATACTGGAACCGGGTATTATCGGTCAGGAACATTACGATGTAGCTAAAAATTGTAAAGAGATCCTTCAGCATTATAAGGATTTGCAGGATATTATTAATATTCTTGGTATGGATGAACTTTCAGATGAAGATAAAATAATTGTTAGACGAGCTAGAAGAATACAAAGGTTTTTCAGCCAGCCATTTCACGTTGCTGAGCAGTTTACTGGAATATCCGGTAAGTATGTAAAAATCGAAGAAACTATAAGAGGGTTTAAGGAAATTATCGATGGCCATCATGATGACCTTCCTGAAGGCGCATTCATGTATGTTGGCACAATTGAAGAAGCTGTTCAGAAAGCTAAGATAATGAAGTAAAAATGCCGGATCTTTATATTGAAATAATTACGCCTTATAAAGTAACCTTTTCTGGGGATGCAAAGTCTATTACAATCCCGGGTACTCAGGGGAGTTTCCAGGTTTTGTTTAACCATGCTCCCATTATAAGTACTTTTGAAATAGGTTTTGTTAAAGTAATTATTCCAAATAATGATACTTTATTCTTTGCAACTGGTGGGGGAACTGTTGAGGTTAATAATAATAAGATACTCGTCCTTGCTGATTCTTTGGAGGAAGTTACTTCAATTGACATCGAAAGAGCTGGAAGAGCTATGGAAAGAGCAAAAAAAAGAATTGAAGAGAAATTACCTGAAACTGATTTAGAACGTGCTCAATCATCATTAAAGAGAGCATTAAATAGGATACTGGTTGTAGAAAAATATTTACCTAAAGATTCTGTTAACACCCGGGTTAAATAAAATAAATGATTTGCTATATTTATTAAATCTTAAAAATGAATTATCTCTTTCTGCCATTCACCTCCGGTTGAAATTACTTTTCCCTCTTTTGTTATAAAAACATCTATCTCACTTCTTATTCCAAAATCTCCTGTCAGATAAATTCCAGGCTCTATTGAAAAGGAGGTAGACGGTAATATTAGTCTTTCATCCCTTGTTTCATAATTATCTAAATGTGCTCCGCTGCCATGAAGATCACTTGTGATCGAATGACCTGTTCTGTGAATAAAATATTTACCATAACCTGATTTCATAATAACTTCTCTCGCTGCATCATCTCCTTCAAAGCCTCTTACTTCTTCTCCTTGTTGAAATCGATCTGAAATTAATTTAAATGCTGCATCCCTGGCTTCAGCTACAATATTAAATATCTTTGTATATTTATTTGGTATTGAATCCCCAATATATCCAACCCATGTAATATCAGCCCATACAGCATTATCCCTGTTTACCTTTGCCCATAGATCTATTAAAACAAAATCACCTTTATTGATTTGTTTATGTATCTTTTCATCCGGTGCATAATGGGGATTAGCACTGTTTTCATTTACTCCTACAATTGGTGGAGAGTCTGTGTAATAATATCTGTTTTCAAATTCCTTCATAATGAATTGTTGAACGTCATATTCATTTAATCTTTTGTTTTCATTCAAACTCTCCTTTATGAAATTAAATGATTTCTTTACGATTTCATAGAGAGCATTTGCTACAGGTTTGTTTTCGTTGAACAACTCAATTGTCCAAATAGCATCAAACATAGATATAAGGTCGGCGCTGCTCCTAATATCTGCACCAAAAGATTTTATTTGTTCTATTGTCCCGGCATCAACTTTAGAAACATAAGGTATAGCATTAAAGGGACTGTATTCCATTGCTATTATTTTATGAGTAGTTATTATATTTTTAAGATGATTTGTCAGTGATGAATGATCCGAATATGTCAATTTATCACCAGGTAAATGATCTAAGTTTCCAGCCTCAATGGCATTTACAATCTTAATAGGCGTCCCTTTTGATGGTATCAGATAATAGAACCTTCTTGTTAAATGTCGTTCCTTTGGAATTTCTAAAATATTTAATGCGAGTTCATTCGATCCTCTGAAATCATAAAATAACCATCCATCCAATTTCATTGAGGAAATTATATTCTGCATTTTTGTTAAATTAAATTTTCCCATATTATTCCTAATGTTTAATTAACTAAATTAAATTTTAACCATAAATTATGAAAAAAAACCATTATTGCTATCAAAATATATGTGTGACGGAAATTAAATTGATTAATAATCCTTTTCTTTATAGATTAAAATTTCACTTATTAATAAATAATATTGAGTTTTTATGAAGAGCTATTTTACTTTTCTTTTCGTTGGGATTTTAAGTCTTGTTATGATCAGCAAAAATTATGGTCAATCTTACCAGGGCCCTGCAGCTGGTAGTGTACCCTTTGGTGTTGTTCAATCGACAGACTCATTTCTTAAATCTTCAGGATTATCTGAGCCCAAAGAGGTGATTGGTAATGAAGAAGCAGATGGTTACCACACTCCAGATTTCAACGTGAATAATGCAAAGCCTGAAGGATCAAATTATATAAAAGGCGTAGATCAGCTAAATGGTGTATTAAATAGTAGTTCAATTCTGTTAAAAAGTTTTAATGGAATGCCTATGACAAATTCTATACCACCTGATCCTCATTCTGCAGCTGGTCCAAACTATGTAGTAACTACAGTTAATACTCAATTTGCTATTTTTGATAAAGATGGTAATAAAATTAAAACGATTGATGGTGTTAATTGGGTATCACTTTCTGATACTAATCCTAGTGTTGTAACTGATCCAAAAGTTATTTATGACCATTTTAGTAATAGATTTGTATTGGTTTGGCTAACCATCAATACTACCACTGCTAAAACATACTGGGTGGTTTCAGTTTCTCATGATTCCACTCCCTTAGGCACTTGGTATACATGGGCTCTTCCCAGTAATTTGAATGGGACGACTGATGCAAAAAACTATGGTGATTATGAAGGGTTGGGATATGATAAGGATTGTATTTATATAACTGGAAATATGTTCTCAATTTCAGGTGGTACTTTCCAATATTCAAAATTAAGAATTATTCCAAAAGCTCAATTATATGCTAATAATGCTGGTGCAGTCAATTGGACAGATATTTGGGGAATTACAATTCCAGGTAGTTCACAATCAACCTTTGGATTACGCCCTGCCATTATTTACGGTTCTCCAAGTGAATATTATTTGATTTATGGTTCAAATGGTAGCGGAAGTGCTTTTTCTGTTTTTAAACTCACTAATCCCTTAACTAATTCACCTGGGCTTACTGGCGTGAATATTCCAGTTACCTTTTATGGGACTGCACCGGACGTTAATCAGCTGGGTGGAAGTGGCTCAAATCTGATTGATGGTGGTACTAGCCAGATCAGGAATGAACCTGTGTTTAGAGATGGATTTTTATGGGCGGTACATTCTGTAAGAAACCCCGTTTCTTCTATTTATTCATCTATTCATTATGTGAAAATTAATATTGCTTCAGGAAGCGCTGTTGAAGATTATGTATTTGGCGATCCGGGCTTTTGGCATAATTACCCTGCTGTTATGGTTGACCAAGATCAAAATATGGCTATAACCTATAGCCAGTCAGATACCGGCCATTATATCGGTGCCTATTATACTTCTCGTCTGGTGTCAGATCCGGTTGGTTTGCAGCCAAGTAAACCATTGCAGACTGGGAAAGGAAACTATGTAGTAACATTTAGCGGTACAAAAAATCGCTGGGGTGATTATATGGGAATATCACTCGATCCGACTGATAATTATAATATCTGGATGTTTACTGAATACGCTGCTGCAACTAATCAATGGGGCACTTGGGTTGGGGAATTAAGATTGACTCCTTCGCCTCATATTTATTCTGATATTACTTCAGTAAATTTTGGTTATGCTGAGATAAATCATACCAGTGATACAATCCCGGTTATCCTGAAAAATGCTGGCTTGGATAATGTTATAATTTCGAATATTTCAAAACAATCCGGTCCTTTTACATTAACTGACAACTTTAGTTATCCTAAGACTATTAGTTCTTCTGACTCTTTGATAATCCATTTGGTATTTAATCCAGTTCAAGTTGGTACATATAATGAAAACTTAATTATTACTTCAAATGATAATAATTATCCGGGAATGCCCCTTATAGGTACTGGATATATAATTAACGCGGCTGTTAGTAATACCTTATATGCTTCTTCAGGGACCAATGATAGTGGAAAAGTATTAACAATCAATCCTCTAACAGGAATTGGCAGTGCTTTTGCTACTTCGCTTTTCTCGGAAATTAGGAGTATTGCAATTCATCCTAAAACAAAAATTATTTATGGAATTTCGTCAAATACTATTAATTCTGGAGTTCTTAGAATAAATTCGGCGACGGGAGATGCTTATACTAATTTTACCCTCCCTCTGGCAGATATGGGAGCAATTGCATTTGATACAGCAGGTACCTTATATGCTGGTATGCACAGCGGTTTAATTTATACCATTAATCTCCAAACGAGAGAATTTACTAAAATTTGTTCTTTAAAAGTAAAAATTCAATCGCTTGCTTTTAATCCTGCAACTAATGAATTATGGGGAACTCCATTAGTTGCATTGGGAATATCTAAAGATAGAATCTTTAAGGTTAACCTTGCCACTGGCGATACAATTGTTGTTGGACAAACTGGTTTTAGCATAGCTACTAATGCAATTGCTTTTGATAATTCAGGAAATTTATATGCTGTTAACGGTGCTACTACTGCAATCAATAATCTTATCGCACTTAATAAACAAAATGCTATAGGAACTCTGATTGGCTCTATTGGATATAGGAACATAACTGGAATTTCCTTTTCACCAAGTGTTACAAGTGTTAATGATCAACAGCAGCCAATTCCAGTTGCCTTTAATTTAATGCAGAATTATCCTAACCCCTTTAATCCATCTACTACAATTGAATATTCGATTCCTAGCGAATCAAATGTTAAAATTACTATTTATAATATTCTTGGCGATGTGGTTAAAGTGGTATTTAATTCATTTAGGAATGCCGGTAATTATAAAACGATTTGGAATGGGATTGATGGAAATGGAAATAAAGTGTCTAGTGGAGTTTATTTTTATGAATTAAAGGCTGTTACTGGGTTTGGATCAGAATCTGTTCAAATGAAAAAAATGATCCTTCTTAAGTAATGTTTACCATTTAATCAAAAGCCGGAATTTATCCGGCTTTTTGATTTTAGCTCACTTTATCGTTAATAAGACTTTCATTATATTTCTTCAGTATTAATTTAACAATCAGTCTTCATTCGGAGAATAAATGTATAAATTTTTAGGAACCTATAACGTTATTCCTTCATTACCCCCTAATTTAGAAAAATTAAGAGAAATTGCTTATAACATACATTGGTCTTGGAATCCAGACTCTAGGGAATTGTTCCGTAGACTTGATACTGAACTTTGGGACGAGACAAATCATAACCCGATTATGATGCTTGGAAATATCAGTCAGGCAAGACTTGAAGAGGTTTCACATGATGATGGTTTTAAGGCTCATCTCGAAAGGATTTATAATGATTTGCAAAACTATCTGGAAGAAAAAACTTGGTTCCAGAAAAATGATACCGACCTAAAGGATTTTAATATTGTATACTTTTCAGCTGAGTTTGGTCTTACTGAATGCCTGCAGACTTATTCCGGTGGTTTGGGTGTTCTTGCCGGTGACCATCTTAAAGCATCTAGTGACCTTGGTATTCCACTTATTGGTGTTGGACTTCTCTATAAGGTGGGCTATTTTCAACAATACCTAACATCAGATGGTTGGCAGCATGAAAGATATGAAACAAATGATTTTGAAAATCTCCCTATGAAACGTGTTTTAAATGACAAGAATGAACCTTTCATTTTGTCTGTCCATCTTGCAGATAGAGAGGTCTATTTCCATGTATGGAAAATTCAGGTCGGAAGAGTTCCCCTGTATTTATTAGATACAAACATCTCTGTAAATTCAGAGTCTGATAGAAAGATTACTGAAACTCTATATGGCGGCAATGTCGAAACTAGGATTCATCAGGAAATCATCCTGGGTATCGGCGGAATCAGAACTCTCCATGCGCTTGGAATTAAACCTATGGTTTGTCATATGAATGAAGGGCACTCAGCATTCCTTTCTCTTGAAAGGATGAGATATCTGATTCAAAATTTTGGCTTGTCCTTTCATGAGGCTAAAGCTGTAGGCTTTTATTCTAATGTTTTTACAACTCATACTCCTGTTCCTGCAGGGATTGATGTCTTTTCAAATGAGCTTATTGAAAAATATTTCGGAAATTATTATAGATATGAGCTAAAAATATCTGATAAAGAATTCTATTCTCTTGGTACTATTTATAAGGATAAAGAATCAAGTGTTTTTAATATGGCCCACCTCGCAATGAATACTGCTGGTTATATAAATGGTGTAAGCAAATTACATGGCATAGTTTCAAAAAAAATGTGGGTTTCTGGCTTTAAGAATGTTCCTTTTAATGAAATACCAATAGGGTATGTTACTAATGGCGTCCATCTGCGTTCTCACATCTCCAGTGAAATGGAGGATCTCTTTCTTCAATATATTGGTGAAAAATGGGTTCATAATCCTGCCTCAAGTGATTTATGGAAAAGAATTGATAAGATTCCAGATGAAGAGTTATGGAGAACTCATGAAAAAAGAAGGGAAAGATTGGTAGCTTTTTGTAGGAGAAGATTAACTAAACAAATAAAAAATAGAGGTGGTAGTTTAAATGAACTGGCTGCAGCCTTGGAAATATTGGATCCGGCTGCCCTTACTATTGGTTTTGCTCGTAGGTTTGCTACTTATAAAAGAGCTACTTTAATTTTCAGGGATGTCCAAAGATTAGAAGAAATAGTATCTGATAAAGATCATCCAGTTCAATTTATCATCGCTGGTAAAGCCCACCCAAAAGACGAAGAAGGAAAAAGATTCATTCAGGAAATTTTTCAGTTTACGAAAGAAGAAAGATTTAGGAAAAAAATAGTATTCATTGAGAATTATGACCTGAATGTCGCACGTTATTTAGTGGAAGGTTGTGATGTTTGGCTGAATACCCCGCGTAGACCTCTTGAAGCTAGTGGTACTTCGGGAATGAAGGTAATTGCAAATGGAGGTCTGAATTTCAGTGTTTTAGACGGATGGTGGGATGAAGGATTCGATCCTGAAATTGGTTGGAAAATTGGAAATGGTGAGGAATATACTGATCCTGATTACCAGGATGATATTGAATCTCATCAGTTTTATGATACTCTTGAACGTCAGATTATCCCACTGTATTATACAAGGACTGAGGATAAGCTTCCTAGACAATGGATTTCTATGGTAAAGAATTCAATGAAAATACTTGGACCTAAATTTAATACTCACCGAATGGTTGAGGAATATTTTTCTAACTATTATCTGCCTTCTTTTCAGAAAAGAACTTTGTTGATGGAAAAGAAATGGGAAAAGGCGAAGGATCTTTCTAAATGGGAAAATAATCTGATAAACAATTGGTCTAACATTAATGTGGTTAATGTGGAAGCTGATAGTAAGTCAAAACATTATAAAGTAGGAGAAAATTTTCCTGTTAAGGCTGATATTAGATTGGGAAACCTCACACCAAGTGATGTTGAGGTTCAGATTTATTATGGACCCTATGAGAAGCAGGACAATCCCCAATTTAACTCAAATGTTGTTATGAATGTAGAAAACAAAAAGTCTGATGATGGTCTTTATAAATTTGTCGGATATGTCAAATGCAGAGAAAGTGGTCAAATTGGATATACAATAAGGATTTTACCTAAAAATTCGCTGTTTATTCATCCATTTGAGTTGGGATTAGTATATTGGGCCTGATGATCGTTTACTGCAAATATGGAAATTTTATAATCGTAGAGTAGCTTAATAAAATACATTATTTAGTTATCTATTCTTTCCTTTTGGATTTCCTTCATAATCTCAATAATTGATTTATAGATAATATCTGCTGAAATTGAATCCATACAGTTGGGCACGAAATCGCAATTCTGTTTATAACATACAAGACAATCCATGGTAGGGGTTATTTTACTGATCCTGCCGTAATCTTCAATTTCATTCGAAGAAGTAGGACCGAATAAACAAATTACTTTCTTCTTTAGTGCTGTTGCTGCATGAAGTGCCATTGTATCCCCGGTTATCATTATATCAGAAAGATCGGTTAATGCGAAGAATTCCCTTAAATTATTTGTGTGCCCTGTATTTATAACTTTTGAATACTTTTCTTTAAGGTTTTGGTTCATTTCTTTTTCTTCATATCCGCCATATAGTAGTATAGCGGTATTTCTTCTTTCACCTAATAATGATATTAACTCTTGATAACCTTCGCGTCGCCATTGTTTAAATCTCCATCTATGACTGGCTCCTGTATTAATACCTATTATGAATTCATATCTGTCTAAATGATTATCTACATAAAATCTATCTCTTAATTCTTTCTCCTTTTCGTCAAGGTTTATTATAATCTCTCCTCTAGCATAATCCAGATCCAATATCTCGTGTATGATCTGCTGATAAGATTTCTTATTGGCTTTTTTAAATTGATCAAACGCCCCCATTTCTAGCCACTCTATACCCCTATCATCAACTGGGATAACCTTTCCCAACTGATTCATTTTGTATCCTTTCTTTTCTTTGGCCCTTGCCGCAGAAGCTAAAGCTGCACTTGCGGGAGAGGTATCCGGACTCAATAGTAAATCAAATTCTTCTATGAATAATCTTGAGCTTAAATCTGGATCTTCAAAAAATATTATATTATCGACTACGTAATTATTTTTAAATATTTCCTTGGAAGCACTTTTGGTTAACCAGGTAATATGTGAATCTGGATATTTTTTCTTTATTGCATGAAGTATTGATGTAGTTCTAAGAACGTCTCCAATAGCATCTAATTTGATAATTAATATTTTATAACTAACTGGATTGTAGTAACTGCACTTATCGCACAATATCCCTTCCAATTTATTATAAATACATGGATGATCTCCGGGAAAATGTCTGCAATCTGTTCTTAATATCATTTATCACTGTCCTCTAATATCTGGGTAAAGATCTCAGGCAATTTATCAAATTTATTTTCTTTTATATATTCTTTTATATTATTAGAAAAATCAACTTCCTCCTTTAATCTGAAAAAATCTTTTACACCATTCACAATCGCTTCGCTTGAATTGGATTCAATTATTATTCCGGTTTTCCCATTTATTACGGATTCAGATAAACCACCTACATCGGTTACTAGAACAGGCTTTAAAAATCCGTATGATACATTCAGGATTCCACTTTGCGTGGCACTCCGGTAGGGCAGTATATTCAGATCAGATGCCATGTAATATTCTCCAACCTCCTCATTGTCCACATACTTATTTATTATCTTGATATAATTAGATATTCCAAGTGCTTTAATTTTATCATAGTAAAAATTAGGATTATCATAAAACTCTCCTACAATAAGTAATTTAATTTCTGGAAAAACCTTAATAATTTCTGGGATGGCTTCAATAAGCAGGTCTAAACCTTTATATTTCCGAACATAACCAAAAAATAAAAGAACTTTATCATCATCCGAATAATCAAATCTCTTTTTATTATTCTGAAATTTCGTTTCCGGTTGATAACAATCATAGACCGGAAGTTCAGAGCGGTATATCTTTTTCTTGTAACCACTGGCAATTAGGTCTTTTTCAACTCTATCGGAAAGTACCAAAAAAGACGAAGCATTTTTTAGACCAATTCTTGTCAATAATTTATCTACTAAATGTCCCTCATGTGAAATGAAATTCTCTGTTATAAATAATATTTTGTTTTTGAATCTTTTTTTAATTAGCAAGGATATTGTAAAATGACAAAAACTGAAGAACGGATGCCACCAGTCAATAACTACAAGATCAGGTTTTTCTTTCCTTATTTTAAGTGCGGCCTTAACCCAGGTTAAAGGATTTATCGAATTAATAATCCGTTCATTCTCCGCCCTTTTTATTAAAACATTACTATGATCGTACTGTGTGGTTCCTGGAAATAAAATTGAAGGATATAGTAGTTTATAGTTTAAAATTTTAATTTCAAATATTTTCTTTAATGAATCAGATACATATGATATAAAAAGTGAATTACCCCCTCTGTAGGGATATGCAGGTCCAATTATTAGAATCTTTCTTTTTCCTGAATCAAGCATTAATGTCTATTTATTCTCAGTTTTATTGAGCCAAATATAAATAAAATGCTGATACTATTCTATTTATAAAAATCTTCAGGATCTCCATCTGACTCTTCAGTTTCATTAGTAAACATTGAACTCAACATATCCTTAAACTGAACACCAGATTCAAGTTTAAATTTACTTAATAGCGAGTATTCTGCAAGTCCGTGTAAAATAAATTCCATATATAGCAATAGGTCTTTACCTGTAATTTTCTCGTGATATTTTGATACTAGTTCTCTTAAACCTGGGATCTTATTTAAAGTCTTCTGATAATCCTCCGTTGAAAGATCGGATAATATGTCAATAGTATTGCCCTTATTAAACCAGTTAACAATAGTCTGGTATGGATTATTATTCTGGTTCTTTTTCATTTTATCCGGAGAAGGGAAGAGGTCAGCAAATAATGATCTAATAGATTTACTTATTAGTATATGCGCAACTTTAGTAGGTCCTTCTTGCTCCCCCTCATAGACAAGCTCAATTTTTCCTGTGATAGAAGGAATTATTCCATATATGTCCGATATTCTTAAATTAGTTTCTTTTTCATTATTTAAGATCATCCTTCTTTCGGCAGTACTTACTAAATTTTCATAAGCAGAAATTGGTAGCCTCGCAGATACACCGCTTTTTGAATCTATATACTCACTTTTCCTAGCCTCAAAAGCAATTTGCTCCACAAGATTTTCAACTAAATCATTTGAATTGATTTTTCTGATCTGTTCATCAGCAAGATGAGATTCCTGTTTTGTTATCTGTTTTGATATGTCTACAGATTTGGGATAATGAGTTAAAATCTGGCTGTCAATTCGATCTTTCAAAGGAGTTACAATTGACCCTCTGTTCGTATAATCTTCTGGGTTTGCAGTAAATACAAACTGGATATCTAGGGGCAGTCTTACTTTAAAACCCCTAATTTGAATATCATTTTCCTGCAGAATATTAAACAATGCTACCTGTATTCTTGCCTGTAGATCAGGTAATTCATTAATTACAAAAATGGAACGATGAGATCTGGGTATAAGTCCAAAATGAATTACTCTTTCATCTGAATAGGGGAGTTTAAGTGAGGCAGCTTTAATAGGATCAACATCCCCGATAAGATCTGCTACTGTAACATCTGGTGTCGCTAATTTTTCAGCATATCTCTCAGATCGGTGAATCCATATAATTTTTGTATCGTCTTTTTGCTCTGCTATTTTATCCTTTGCTATTCTTGATAAAGGATTAAATGGGTCGTCATTTAATTCTGATCCCTCAATAGCAGGTATATATTCATCCAATAAGTTGATTAGCAATCGCGCTATTCTCGTTTTAGCTTGACCTCGCAATCCCAGTAGAATTAGGTTATGCCTGGATAAAATAGAAGTCTGTATATCAGGGATTACTGTTTCATCATAACCTAAAATTCCCTTAAAAGGGTTAACATTATTCATTAATGACCCGATCAAATTACTTCTTAATTCATCTTTGATAGGGCGAGTTTTATAATTGTTTTTTATCAATTCGCCCAAAGTATTTATTCTTGTAATATCCATCTTCTTGTTTCTTTTATCTTAATCTTTTTCTTCTGTTCCTTATGTAATCCTCAAAAACAAAGTCTCCCAAACCGGTTATATTACTATAAAAAGCCCTGCCATTATTGGTTTTAGTAAATTCTCTTACGAACTTCTGAAGATAAGAATCTCTAGCTATCATATATGTTGTAATAGGTATCCCTAGTCTCCGGCTCCTTGCAGCCATATCTAATGTCTTATTCATTATTTTTTTATCAAGACCAAAACTGTTTTTATAATACTTTACTCCTTCTTTTAGACAAGTTGGCTTACCGTCGGTGATCATGAAAATCTGTTTGTTTGTTGTTTTCCTTCTCTTTAAAATATTGATAGCAAGATCCAATCCAGCTACTGTATTTGTATGATAAGGTCCGACCTGAAGGTATGGTAGATCCTTAATTTCAATGGGCCAGGCATCATTTCCAAAGACTATGATGTCTAATGTATCCTTCGGATACTTTGTCGTTATTAACTCCGATAATGCCATGGCCACTTTCTTTGCAGGAGTTATTCTATCCTCACCGTATAGTATCATTGAGTGCGAAATGTCTATCATTAAAACAGTGGAAGTTAATGTCTTAAAATCTCTTTCTTCTACTTCAATATCATTTTCAGTTAACTGGAAATCATCTATTCCATGGTTTATTTGCGAATTTTTTATCGAACCGGTTATATCAATCTGCTCCATCAAATCACCAAAATAATATTCTCTTCGATCTGATGTGGCTTCATCTCCTAATCCGGAATGATTTGTCCTATGGTTTCCCATAAAACCTTTCTTTAGTTTTCCGAAGATTTCTTCAAGCGATTGTTTCCTTATAGCTTGTTCAGATTTTAAGGTCATAGTTAGGATTTTTTCAATTTCGTTCTCCTCTATATAGTTCCTGTCCTTTAATTCTTGAATAAAATTTCCCATTCCATAACTATTATTGGTTAGATTATACTTCTGATCGATTTGGTTCATCCAGTTAAGTGCCTCTGTAACATCACCTGATGTAATAGTTAAAAGTTGAAGGAAAATTTTTAACAATTCCTCAAAACTCCCACCGCTGTTTATATCTGGTATATATTCACTAAATCTTATTCCTTTCATAATATTACTTTTTTTTAAAATAAATAAACTAAGCATTCACTCTATTTCAATGCATTTATTTTACAAGGAATTATTTTATTTTTAGTGACAAAAATCAGGGGAAATTGATAAAAAGATTATTAAGCATCCTTAATCACATTCTTTAGAATGGATATTTATCCGGAATAATAATATTGCAGTCAGCAAATAAGGACATTATTTGCAAATCTATTTTTATTTTGTTTTATTAAATATAGAATTACAATAATTAAAACTCTTATTGACTTATTATTGGAACTTTATACCCGTATTAAGGTATATTTTATGTATAATATAATTGTATTATGAGCGTAATTAACCCGAAACATAAGAAGATGTTAGATGAACTTCTTGAAACATGTAAGAAACATCTTCCAGCTGTTAATGAGTCCTTGTTAACTAGGGCCTTTGAATTCTCTATAGAAGCCCATAAAAATGACCTTCGTGCTTCAGGTGAGCCATATTTTACTCATCCATTTGAAGTAGGAATGATTGTGGCTACTGAATTTCCACTTGATGATATTACTGTAATTAGCGCCCTGCTTCATGATGTGATTGAAGATACCGATTTTAATATTGATCTAATTGCTAGAGAGTTCGGAAAAGAGATCGCTGATATTGTCGATGGTGTTACTAAAATAAGCGGGATATTTAAGGGACAGGAAATTACCCAGGCAGAAAATTATAGAAAACTTCTTCTGTCTATGGTCAAAGATGTAAGAGTCATTCTTGTGAAATTTGCTGATCGTTTGCATAATATGCGCACACTCGAATTTGTTAATCCTGAAAAACAAAGGAGAATAGCGCAGGAAACTCTCGAAATATATGCCCCCTTCGCTAATAGATTTGGACTCGGACGGGTTAAATGGGAACTGGAGGATCTCTCTTTTAAATACTTAAATAATGAGGCGTATGAAGAGATTGCAAGAAAAATTAAAAGCAATAGACGTGAAAGAGAAAACTATATTAAGAAATTTTCAAATCCAATTAAAGAAAAACTCGATGAATATAATCTGAAGTTTGAAATGGTTGGTCGGCCTAAACATCTTTATAGTATCTATCGAAAAATGGTTCGTCGTAATAAACCCTTCGAGGAAATTTACGATCTTTTCGCTATAAGAATAATTATTGATACTCCTAATAATTTCGATTGTTATACTACGCTCGGAATTGTAAATGAAATTTACCTTCCTGTTCCAGATAGGTTTAAGGATTATATATCCATTCCTAAAAACAATAATTATCAGTCAATTCATACTACTGTTATCGGCCCGGATGGGAAACTTGTTGAGGTCCAGATCAGAACAGTTAAGATGAATGAAGTTGCAGAAAAAGGTGTAGCCGCTCATTGGCGATATAAAGAAAATAAGGCTGCTTCTGAAAAAGATCTTGAAAATTGGGTTAACTGGATCAGGGACATTTTTGAAAATGCATCTAAAGATGAAGGACGAAAAGATCTTCTTGAAAGTTTTCGCCTTAATCTTTATCAGGATGAAATCTATGTATTCACACCTAAAGGCGATCTGAAAAGATTACCTGTGAACTCCTCCCCGGTCGATTTTGCCTTCGAAATTCATAGTAAAGTAGGATTTCATTGTATAGGCGCTAAAGTGAATGGTAAGATCGTTCCGCTTGATTCAGTGTTGCATAGCGGCGATCAAGTTGAGATTATTACCTCTAAAAATCAACATCCTAATAAAAGTTGGAGTAAATTTGTTGTTACACACCATGCAAAAAATGTCATAAAAAAATGGATAAATAAAGAGGAAGAAGATATTATTAATCAAGGTAAAGAAATTTGGGATAAGAAAATTAAAAAACTTAAACTTACTTTTACCCCTACTGAAATTTCAAAACTCATTCTTAATCTTAAATATGATTCTATTAAACAATTCTATAAATCAATTGCACAGGATAAGGTAAATCTTGATGAAGTTCTGACCGCTACTAAAGAGAAAGAAAAGAAAGATCGTGTACCTGAACTTGAGTTTGATAAGTTTGCAAATATAGCTCGTACTGATATTGGCGGAATCTTGGTCGATGGCAAGGATTCCGGTATCCTTTATTCATATGCAAAATGTTGTAACCCTATTCCTGGGGATCCTGTCATTGGGTATATAACTACAGGTGAAGGAATAAAAATTCATCGTAAAACTTGTAATAATTTAATTAAAATATCCGAGAAGGATCCTAGCAAACTTATCGGAGTCCAGTGGCCACAGAGTGAAAGTTCTCTCTTCGTGGGTGGTCTATCGGTCCTTGGTGAAGATTCACCTGGAATTCTTAACGATCTTTCCCATGCAATTGTTTCCTACCAGAATACCAATATTAAATCTATCAACATAAATACAAATGATTCTACTTTTGAAGGTAATGTAACTATGTATGTTCAGAATATTGAACATCTGAATAGAATAATTGAAAGAATAAAAAAAATCAAAGGTGTCTATTCCGTTGAAAGGTTCCAAAGTAATTAATGAATAATGGAATTATTCATAGAATTTTAGCTATAGATTATGGTTCTAAAAGAATCGGATTGGCATTGAGCGATCCCCTATTAATCTTTTCATATGCATATAAAACAATTCTTAATGATGATAAATTCTGGTTTAATCTTGACTGTGTAATTCGGGAAAAAGAAGTTGACACAATATTGCTTGGCATCCCATATCAGGAGAATGGTAATCTTGCTTCTAATGCTCCCTCTATATTGAAATTTAAGGAAGCAATGGCGAAAAGATATTCTATCGAAATTGTTGAATGGGATGAAAGTCAGTCGTCTGAAAGAGCAAAAGAGATTATTATTCAAACTGTACCAGGAAAGAAAAAAAGGAAGGATAAGGGTCTTATTGACAGGGGTTCTGCCTCCATTATACTTCAGGAATACCTGGATTCATTAATAAAGTGAATTGGGAGCATAAAATAATTGACATTTAATCACATCTGAACTATTTTCCCTTGTTAAAAAAAATATTATTGGGAGCATTTATATGACACTTGATGCACTTGGAATGATTGAGACCAAAGGTCTTGTCGGTGCTATTGAAGCAGCTGATGCAATGGTTAAAGCTGCTAAAGTTGAACTTATTGGAAAAGAAACCATAGGCGGTGGATATGTCACTGTTATGGTAAGAGGAGATGTTGGAGCTGTAAAAGCAGCTACAGATGCTGGGGCAGCTGCTGCTCAGAGAGTTGGAGTACTGGTGTCAGTTCATGTAATCCCTCGCCCTCATGCAGAAGTAGAAGTTATTCTGCCAAAAAGAAAGTAATTTATGCCTAAAGCATTAGGCTTGATTGAGACTCGTGGTCTGGTTGCTGCAATCGAAGCTGCCGATGCTATGGTTAAGGCAGCTAATGTTAAAATTGTAGGAAAAGAACAAACTAATCCTGCTTTAATTACAATCAAGATTGTTGGTGATGTTGCTGCTGTTAAATCTGCTGTTGATGCAGGTGCCGCGGCAGCTCAAAAGGTGGGCGAAGTGGTCTCCATTCATGTTATTCCTCAACCTGATAGCCAAATGATTTCCTTATTCCCTGAACTTGCGGATGATGAATTCCCGATATTTAAAGAAAATGATGTTCCGAATGGTATTTTATCTGAAATACCCGTAGAGGAAATCAAATCCTCAAAACAGGAAAAAACTCTTAAAACTGATCTTGAAGAAATTGCAGTAGAGGTTCCGGTAAAAGAGATAGATAAACCAACAGAAGTATTACCAAAAGAAAGGCCTATGAGTAAGCCCAAAACCCCCCCTCATTCTCTTGGTAATCTGTTTACCTCTCAAAATGATACTATTTCTCGGTTAAGACAGGAAGCTCTTGGAAAAGCAGAGTCGATTAAAAGGAAATCTGCTCCGTCCGAAGATGAATCAACTAAAATAATTCCTGATATTAATAAAGAGAAAAAAACTTTGAATATGGAAAACCTGGAATCTCTTAATGTTCATTTATTGCGAAGCTTGGCAAGAGAAACAGAAAATTTTCCTATTAAAGGACGGGAGATTTCAAAAGCTAATCGGCAGGAATTATTGGAGTATTTTAGGAAAAATTCTTAAGATATATTCTTATAAATTGATATTAAACTCCACCCATGGTGGAGTTTTTTTATACCCTATTTGCTTTATATTTGTATAAATGAATAAAAAGATTAACATAATTATTGTCTCATTTATATTTTCTATTATACTTTGGGTCTCTATTTCATTGTCCAATGAATACTTTACGTCTATAAATGTTAATCTAAAAGTAATTGATCTGCCATATGGATATACAACAGCTACAAAACTGCCAAATAATATTATCCTAAAAATAAAAGCTAAAGGATGGAAACTCGCAGCAGAAAGCCTCGGGGATGGTTCAGATTTTTTTGTTTCTGCTAAATATGATAGTGGGAAAATAAATCTTAATCTTTATAATTCCTTAAGTGAAAATAGATGGCTCGCTAATGATATTGAAGTTATCAATATTAACCCGGACACCCTTTCCTTTAGGGTTGAAAGGATCGCTTCTAAAAAAATAAAGATATCACCTAATGTCAATCTTACCTTTAAACAGGGATATGGATTGGCCGAACCTGCTTACATTTATCCTGAATCTACCATTGTGTATGGTCCATGGAGTGTTATTAGAAATCTTTCTTCTGTGACTTTAGAATATTCCACATATATAAAATCAGACTCTAGGATTCAGGAAAAACTGTCTTTAGTCCCTTTGCCCGGTGTCTCCTATGATGATAATTCAGCTGTCCTTTACCTCAACATCCAAAAAATTATTAACATGGATTTTAATGAACTGCCCGTTAAAATCTATGGAATCCCCGCGGGAAGGGATATTGTTGTTCTCCCTAATAGGGTAACTGTTGGAGTTACGGGTGGTATCGAATTTCTCGGAAAAATTACCCCTGATCAATTTAAAGTATCCGTAAATTATCGTAATATTGTATCGGATACTTTGGGAAGTGTTATACCCGACATCCAACTGCCCCCAAATTTGTCATTATTATATATTAAACCCGAAAGATTACGGTATATAATCAAAAAATATTAAATTATTATGTTTATTTCCTTTGAAGGGATTGATTTCAGTGGAAAATCTACTCAAGTCCAACTCTTACAGAATTATTTATTAAATAAATCTAAGAAAGTTCTCCTTATACGTGAACCTGGCGGAACTGAAATTTCTGAAAAGATACGCGATATCCTCCTCGATAAAAAGTATTATAATATGGCTATCGAATCGGAAATTCTCTTGTTCTCTGCATCAAGGGCACAATTAGTACGCGAAAAAATACGTCCTTTTCTCAATGAAGGTTATTATGTAATTTCAGATAGATTCCATGATTCAACTACCGCATATCAGGGATTTGGAAGGGGAATTTCAATAGAATCTGTTATACATATAAACAGGGTGGCTATCGAGAACACTATTCCGGACATAACCTTTTTTATCGATATTCCTGTCCCTGTTTCTGTGGATAGAAAAAATCTGAAACATAAGAATGAATTGGATAGAATTGAAATCTCTCAGGATCACTTTTATGAAAAAGTTAGAGATGGTTATCTATTTATCGCTTCGCAGGAAAAAAGATTTCGCGTAATCGACGGTACACTTAATATCGCCGATATTCATAATATTATCGTAAATGAATTGATTCAGTTTGAAAAGAAGGTATTCGTATGAAAGTAACTGGTTTGTATAAAATTATCCTCCCGCTCATGATAATTATCCTCTTCTCAGGATTTTTCCCCGGTAGGGATGATACTTATTTCCAAATAAATAAAAATATTGACCTGTTCGCCAGGATATATAAAGAAATTTCCTTTAATTATGTTGATAAAATAAATCCCGAAGAGTTTATGCGCGCTGGCATTAGGGGAATGCTCGGTTCGCTCGACCCATATACTAATTTTATTGATGAAAATAAAAAAGATGAAATTGACCTTATAACTAATGGTAAATATGGTGGTGTTGGTGTGTCTATCGGTGTCAAAGGGAAGGATGTTACTATAGTCGAAGTCATGGACGGCTACTCCGCTCAACGGCAGGGGATTAGAATCGGTGATATCCTCCTCGAAGCAGGTGGCAAAAGAATTACTCCCGATAATGTTGAGGATATTTCTTCCCTTGTTAAAGGCGACCCTGGAACTTCAATAGAACTGAAAGTCCTTAGGGGTGAAAAAAAGGATACTCTTACTTTTAATTTAATCAGGGAAGAAGTTATAGTAAAAAATATTACGTATTACGGCTTCTATCCCGAAAATAGCAACAACGTCTATATGAAACTCTCAAGCTTCAGCCGTTCTGCTGCTGATGAAATGAAACAGGATCTTAAAGAATTAAAATCACAGAAAGAAATTAAATCCATTATATTCGATCTTAGAGGCAACCCCGGCGGTCTTCTTGATGTTGCCGTTGATATCTGTAATAAATTCCTTCCCAAAGATAATCTTATCGTATCAACAAAAGGAAGGGACGAAACCGGGCAAAAACAGTATTTCGCATCCCAGGAACCTACCCTGAAAGACGCTCAGCTGGTACTTCTTATAAATGATGGATCAGCCTCAGCCTCAGAAATTGTTGCGGGTGCAATTCAGGATCATGACCGGGGTGTTATTCTTGGTACTAAATCTTATGGCAAAGGTCTGGTTCAGACTATCACTCCTCTTAATTATAATACATCCCTTAAAATTACAACTGCTAAATATTATACTCCCAGCGGCAGATGCATTCAGAAAATAAATTATTCCACTAAGAATAATGTCTATGCATTACCTGATTCGATAGTTGCATCATCCTATCTTACCGATAATAAAAGGGTAGTATACAGTGCCGGCGGGATCACTCCCGATTCTACCGTCGTATTTAACATTGAAGGTAATATTAGTAAAGAGCACCTTGCTCATGGTATCTTCTTCAAATTCGCCGATCATTATTAATATAATAATCCCAAACAGGATTATAAGTCCTTGAATAACGATGACCTGTATTCACAGTTCGAAAAATATCTTACCGATCAGAAATTTAACTACAAGTCCGATGCTGAAGTCGAGATCGATAAACTGTTAAAAGATGCACAGTCTAAAAAACTCGAAGAAGGCCTCCTGACAGATATTAAAAAGGTTAAAACCCAGCTCGAAAAAATAGATAATAGTGAATTAAGAATATATAAAAATGAAATCGTTAGAGAATTGAAAAATGAGCTGGCTTCAAGATATATGGGAAATGAAGGTAGAATCAAAGAAAGCCTTAATAATGACCTCCAGGTCCAGACAGCCCTGAAAATAATAAATAATACCCCGGTTTATAAAAAATTACTTAATTTAAACTAGCTGGATTATTAAATTTATTCAATGCGCACTGTTTAACATTTGATTATTTTTACCAACTCTTGGGAGTACCGATGTTTATAAATTTCAGTGATATCCCTGGACACCAAAATCTTTTCCTCGATTATCTGAATGAATTTAATAACCTGAAATCTTTCTTTCAATATAACTTCAGAGACCGTCAGCAATATCCCATGGTTTTCAAATCCGTCTCTGATTCACCCCGCGCTCACCGTGAAGAAGTTGCCGATATCATTAACTGCCAGTATAACAATAAAAAAATATCCCCTAAAACAGCTAAGAATATCTCCCTTCTCAAAAATAAAAAAACTCTCGCAATAGTTACTGGGCAGCAGCTTGGAATGCTCGGCGGACCTATGTATACATTCTATAAAATCATTACTGCAGTTAAACTCAGTAAACACCTCTCTGAAAGATATGATGATTATGAGTTCGTCCCTGTCTTCTGGCTTGAAGGAGATGATCACGACTTTGATGAAATCTCCGGTATCAAACTTATTAACGATAATAATGAACTTGTAAAAATTCAGTATTCTGATAACGCCCCTGAAGACACTAATCGTGGTAGCGTGGGTTATCAAACCCTCCAGGATACTATAAATAGTTTTTTCGAAGATCTGGATAAGAATATCCGCAAAACTGATTTCACTAAGAAAATAATGGATAACCTTAAATCCTTCTATGCGGAAGGCAGAACATTCAAACAGGCATTCTCTGACCTCCTGTTCTGGCTCTTCGATCAGCATGGTTTAATTATCTTTGATCCGCAGGATACGAAAATAAAAAATCTCCTTACCCCTGTCTTCAAAAAGGAAATAGCCGGATTCCGTGAACATACAGAAAAACTTGTAGAGGTTAGCGCAACTCTGGAGGGTCTCTATCATGCTCAGGTCAAAGTGCGGCCCGTAAATATGTTCATGAATTATGAAGAGGGAAGATATCTCATAGAACCTGTCGAAAATGAATTTCGCCTTCGGGGTAAAAGGAAAAAATTTACATTGGAGGAATTAAACTCCCTTATCGGTTCTGAACCTGAAAAATTTAGCCCCAATGTCCTCCTTAGACCAATTTGTCAGGACTATATTCTCCCCACCGCCTTCTATATCGGCGGACCCAGTGAAATCGCCTATTTTGCCCAGGTTATGCCTCTCTATCCTATATTTAATGTCCCCGCTCCCGTTATTTTCCCTCGCTCTTCAGCTACCTTAGTCGAAAAAAATATAAGCGCTGCTATAGAAAAATTCGATCTTAAACTGCATGATATTTTTGCCGATCCCGAATTGCTCAAAAACAATATCGTCTCCAAAATGTCTGAAGGTAGCCTCGAAAATATATTTACCAAATCAACTTATGAAATGGAACTTATCTTCGATAAACTTCAGGAAATTCTTTTTGATATCGATAAAACAATGAGCGAATTGGGTAATAAGTATAAACAAAATTCTCTCAACAGCCTTAATCAGCTTAAATCAAAAGCCGTAGAAGCTCAAAAGAAAAAATATGAAACCACTCTCCGCCAGATCGATAAAATAACGGTCAATCTGTATCCGGATAAAAACTTGCAGGAAAGAGAGATCAATTTCCTGTTCTATGCAAATAAATATGGGCTCGATATAATAAATCGCATTTACGAAGAACTCGAAATAAATGTCTTCGAACACCAGGTCATCCATCTCTGATTTTCCCGGTTATTTCATATCTGGTATAGCCTAAAGTCCCCCCGGTTAACCCTCTCTAATATATTATCATCTCGCCCGCAACACTTACTCAATATCATTAAAGCCTGTCCTCTCTGAATCCAATTTGGCTTTCAATTGGACCGGATATACGCGTCCTATATTCATCCACGGCTCTTCCCCGGTAGAGTAACGGGGAAAATCCGTAAATATCCGTGAAAATCAGTAAAAATCCGTGGAATTGTTATTTATGGCGGGGTGCTTGATCAGGTAGCTTCAATAAATGAAGAACAATCATTATAATAAAAAATCATTTAAATGTCAAGTACTTTTATAAATATTATTAATATATTTCCATTACCTTTAATCCGCATTCCCTGTTCAAACATTTTTTATTTGATAGGATAACTGTCTGTTTATTCTATCCTGGTCTTGGTTTTGCTGACTGTCAAATACATTAATTATCCAGATAGTAATCAACACAAAAAATATAATGGAAATCCACAATACAATGTCAGATAATTTTGGGGTATGTTTCTTAATAAAGTTCATAATTATTCTCAGTATATAATTGTAGGAACATCATTAATAATATCTTAACAAGTTGTGTTCTTAAATCACAGTGTGTGATATATCGAAACCTTGCCTTGGTCTAAGTTCTCCCCCGATTATTTATACTAATGCTCCTCTAACTCAGTCTGTAACGTAAAAGGTATATCTGATAAAATAACCTTTGGGTTCTTCTCAATAAAATAATTGTTTGACCAATCACTCGTAAATAAAACTACAGCCCTTTCTTCAGTATCTATTGCCCAGACTGCCCCGGCTGGGAGCACAATATTATTCTGCTGCTCAGGATTAATAGATGGATGAAGCCAGCGTAAAACCTTCCAGCTTGTCTGCTCTAATCTCGACTCTGCCCCGTATTCATCCTTTAATCTGTATTGCACTACTTCAAACTGTAAAGGACCAACCGCCCCCAACAAAGGCACCTTCTGCATTGAGTTCTTCAGATAAAAGCTTTGTACTACTCCTTCCTGAAGAAGTTGATCAAGTCCATCCCGGAACTTCTTATAATTCGATGGATTAGGGTTATGCATAAAAACAAAATATTCCGGAGCAAACTTGGGAATTTCATGATATACAATTGCCGGGTCTTCTGTAAGTGTATCCCCGATTCCAAAGTTCGAATTACCAACAAACCCTACTATATCCCCTGCATACGCCTCATCCACAGTCTCCCTGTCTTGCCCAAACATCTTCTGGGAATTAGATAATCTTACCTTCTTCTTTGTCTCCACATGGGTCGCCTGCATATCTCTGGTGAATTTACCGGAGCACACTCTCAGAAAGGCTATCCTGTCTCTATGTTTGGGATCCATATTTGCCTGTATCTTAAATACGAATCCTGAAAAGGTTTCATTATCCGGTTCAATAATCCCGGCTGAACTATTCCTGGGAGCAGGAGGAACTGCATATTCCAGAAATCCATCAAGTAGTAATTGCACACCAAAATTGTTCATAGCACTTCCAAAAAATACTGGAGTTAGGTTGCCCTTTACAACAGCTTCAGCATTAAATGCTTCCCCGGCAATATCTAACATTTCCAGCTCTTCTACCACAATTCCATACGTCTCTTCACTTAACCTTTCTTTTACAAACGGATCGGATATATCCAATATGGAAACCGGCGCAATATATGATCCTCTTGTTGTCTTTTCAAACAAATGTATTTGGTTTTTCCTTCTGTCATATACACCCTTAAAATCTAATCCTGTCCCCAATGGATAGTTCATGGGATAAGCCCCAATCCCTAACACATTCTCAAGCTCATCAATTAAAGCTAACGGGTCCAAAGTAGGTCGGTCAAGCTTATTTATGAACGTAAATATAGGTATTGATCTCCTCCGGCATACTTCAAATAACTTCTTTGTCTGCGCCTCTATACCTTTCGCACCATCTATAACCATCACAACTGCATCAACAGCAGTCAAAACTCTGTATGTATCCTCTGAAAAATCTTCATGTCCCGGTGTATCAAGTAGATTAATTTTATAACCCATATAATCAAACTGAAGAACGGTGGAGCTTATGGAAATCCCCCTCTTCTTTTCAAGTTCCATCCAGTCTGAAGTTGATGATCGTTGATTTCTTCTCGCTGTTACCGATCCGGCAAGTTGTACCGCACCGCCGTATAACAGGAATTTCTCTGTTAATGTGGTCTTTCCGGCATCTGGATGGGATATTATTGCAAATGTTCTTCTTCTGTTAATCTCTTTTATTAAACTCATACTACTCAATAATTAATAAAACTTGGGGTTAAAATTATAAATGGAAATAAGAGGCGATTGTCTCTAATAAAAGAAAGGAACTTCCAGGTGGAACATTGGAATCTTAATGTCTGATATATTCTGTTTCAAGGTCATTTGATTAGTTGATTTTATAAACGCTGTAAATTTAGTAATTTAATTAAGTATAAAAAAGTCACAAAATAAATCGGTTCTTAATTGAATATAGTTTCAGAATCTGCCTATATATCTGCTGAAAAATTTGCAAAGATGCACTATGAGAACTTTCCCGTAGTCTCTTTTCTTATCAATAAGAAGCTTAGGAAACATGTAGCCATATTATACTGGTTTGCTAGAACCGCCGATGATATTGCCGATAATCTGAATTTTACAGATTCTGAAAAAATAAAACAATTAAATAATTTTGAGGATAGGCTTACTTCTCTGCTAAATGGACATTATGAGAACAATTACGAGCTGGCTCTGTATAATACCATTACTTTGATGCATCTCACCCCAGGCTTGTTCTATGATCTCATTACTGCATTCAGGCAGGATCTAATAAAGAAAAGATATCAAACATTTGACGAACTTCTCAATTATTGTAAATGTTCCGCCAACCCCGTAGGCAGGCTAATTCTTGAGTTGCATAACATTAGAGATGACCAGGCATTTAATTATTCTGATAAAATATGTACCGCTCTTCAGTTGATAAATTTCTATCAGGATGTCCGGAATGATCTGTATTTGAAACGTATATACTTTCCTCAGGATGAAATGAATTCTTTCTCAGTAACAGAAAATATGTTTGAGTTAAATAAAATAAATGATAATTTACAAAAGCTCGTAAAGTTAAATATCGATAGGGCAGACTCGATTATTGAAGAAGGTAAAAAATTACTGGAATTTCTGCCAGGTAAACTAAAAATTGAAATCAAATGGACGATCCTCGGGGGTCATCAGATATTGGAAAGAATAAAGAAAAATAGTTTTGATATATTTACAAGAGCTAAATTGAATAAGTTTGATTTCTTAATATTATTTCTTAAATCAATTATATGAGCGATCTTTCTAAAGAAATTGCAAAGAAAAGTAAAAGTAGCTTCTACTATGCTTTCAATCTCCTTCCTAATGAGAAAAGAGACGCCATGAATACTGTCTACGCTTTCTGCCGTGAAACCGATGACATAGTCGATGAAGGAAATGAACCCGAAGAAGTTAAATATGAAAAACTTCGGAAATGGCGTATTGAACTTGAAAAAGCAGTTGCCGGTCATTCCGATTATATACTCCTGAATAAGCTGGGGAAAACAATAACCCAATTCAATATTCCATTAGATCCGTTTTTTGAGTTACTCAAAGGAATGGAGATGGATTTGCAGAATAAAAGATACCTATCCTTTGATGATCTTGCCACTTATTGCTATAGGGTAGCCTCCACCGTCGGATTAATGTGTATTGAAATATTTGGATATAAACATAAATCAACTAAGGACTTTGCCGTAAATCTCGGCATCGCACTTCAGTTAACTAATATATTACGTGATATTAAAAAGGATTCCCTCCAGGGACGCATCTATCTGCCTCAGCAGGATTTGATTAAATTCGGATATTCTGAGTCTGAACTGCTAAGCCATACTTATAATGCTCATTTTGTTGATCTTATGGTTTATGAAAGTGCCAGGGCGCAGGATTATTTTAACAAAGCTACTATGAGCCTTAATCTTGATGATAAAGGATCTATGTTCGCTGCTCGCGCTATGCAGCATATCTATCATAAGCTTCTTGAAAAAATAATAAATGCTGACTATAATGTTTTTCAAAAGAATATAAAAGTAAATAAGATAGAAAAAGCCGGTATCGCAATAGGAGTTTGGGCTAAGTATAGTTTAGTTTATTGATGAAAAAAGTTGTCATTATCGGGGGCGGTTTTGCTGGTCTCTCCGCTGCATCATTCCTTTCTTCTTCAGGATACAAAATAGAATTATTGGAAGCTTCTCCTAAACCCGGAGGAAGAGCCTATTCCTTTGTCGATAATGAAACCGGTGCTGTTATCGATAATGGACAGCATATCCTCATGGGATGCTATAATGAAACCTTAAATTTTATTAAGTTAATCGGTGCAAAAGATAACCTTACTAAACAACCGCACCTGTCCCTTAATTTTATTAAAGAAAAGTTTGAGATACATCCTCTTCATGCATCAGGTTCCTTCTATCCTTTTAATTTACTCTCTGCAGTTCTAAACTACTCTGCATTATCTTTCTATGAAAAAATGCTCTTCATTAAATTCTTTGTTGACATATATTTATATGCCGGCAAAGATCTTAAGAAATTAACTGTATATGAATGGTTGATAAAAGAAAAACAAACTGCTAACCTGATTAAATCATTTTGGGAAATACTCGCCGTCGCAGCCCTCAATACAGATATTACAAAAGCATCAGCATTTATATTCGCCTCAGTATTAAAAAGAATATTCTTTAGGGGAAATGATGCCTCTGTAATTATCCTCCCCTCCATAGGATTGTCCGAAACCTATTGTAATAATGCATCAAAGTTTATTGAAAATGGGGAAGGAAAAATCTCTCTGTCCGAACCCGTCATAAAATTAACTATTCAGGATAATACATTAAATGAAATCATAACTGCTAAAAGGATTATCACTGATTTTGATTATGTTATCTCCGCCTTACCATTATATTCCCTGAAAAAGATTATTGATACTAATGACCTATTTCCCGGTCTTGATCTCGAATATTCCTCAATATTAACCGCCCATCTTTTCCTGAATGAAAATAGGAATGATAATTCATTCTATGGACTTATTGATTCCCCCGTACAATGGGTTTTTAATAAAGGAACCCACCTATCAGTAGTCATTAGTAATGCGGATAAGTTAATTGAAAAGCCCAAAGATGATATTATTGAGTTAATATTAAGTGAACTTAAAAAATATATTCTTTTGGAGAGAAGTGAGGTAAGTTCATTTAAGATCATTAAGGAAAAAAGAGCCACCTTCGTTCCATCAAATAATATCCTTGATAAGCGTCCCCCTGTTAATACGCCTTATAAGAACTTCTT
>JARLHD010000432.1 GCA_031292435.1 Ignavibacteriaceae bacterium | reverse complement strand
ATTATCATGCAAATTTTACTTTTAAACAGTTATATCATACTAATATGAGTCAACGCCCGGAATACAAGGATAGAAAATTTATCAGCGATGCTGTAGAAAAAACTATTGATTGTGTAAAGCAGGCAATAGCCGATCCTTCACTTTCCAATCTTTTTGAGAATTGTTTTCCTAATACGCTTGATACAACTGTTAACTTAAAGATGGGAAGCGGGAAACCGGACACATTTGTTATAACCGGCGATATAAATGCCATGTGGTTAAGAGATTCTACAGCACAGGTTTGGCCTTACCTGGCATTTGTTAATGAAGACGAAAAATTAAAAAAATTACTGCTGGGTGTAATCGGTCGCCAGGCAAAATGTATTTTAATTGATCCTTATGCAAATGCTTTTAATGAAGGGCCCACTTACGGGGAATGGCAAAGCGATTTAACTATTATGAAGCCGGGCTTGCATGAAAGGAAATGGGAATTAGATTCGCTTTGCTACTCTGTAAGACTTGCTTATAATTTTTGGATAACAACCGGCGATAATATTTGTTTCGATGAGAAATGGCAGAAAGCATCAAAGCTAATTTTAAAAACATTTCGTGAACAACAGCGAAAGAACAATAACGGCTCGTATAAATTTGGCCGTGTTACCGGTTGGAGTACAGATACTGTCCCGGGCAATGGTTATGGCAACCCTGTAAATCCTGTAGGGCTTATAGCATCAATATTCCGCCCGTCTGATGATGCAACTGTTTATCCTTTTCTTGTCCCCTCTAATTATTTTGCAGTCGTTTCATTAAAGCAGCTTGCGCAAATATCTGAGAAAGTTTTTAGGGACGATAATTTTGCTTCAGAGTGCCTGTCTTTAGCGCGGGAAGTAGAAGAAGCCCTGCTTAATTTTGCTGTTACTACACATCTGAATTTTGGAGAAATCTTCGCATATGAAGTTGACGGGTTCGGAAATAAGTTGTTTATGGATGATGCGAATGTACCCAGTTTACTCGCACTTCCATATTTGGGGTGCTGTTCGGTAGATGATGTTGTGTACCAGAGCACAAGAAAATTTTTATTAAGTGCAAATAATCCTTATTTTTTTAAAGGAAAAGCAGCTGAAGGTATTGGCAGCCCGCATACACTTGTTAACAGGATTTGGCCTCTAAGTATTTGTATGCGTGCCCTTACCTCTGATAATGATGAAGAAATTTTGCAATGCCTGAATTGGTTAAAAACAACCGATGCAGGAACGGGACTTATGCATGAGTCATTTGATAAAGATAATGCAGCTGATTTTACAAGGAAATGGTTTGCGTGGGCAAATTCGTTATTCGGTGAATTAATTATAAAATTATATAATGAAAGGCCGCATCTTCTTAAGACAGTGTTTTAATTAATTAAAAAGACAACTCATTCTTCAATTATTTTTTTAATAATATGAAATTAAAAATATTTTTTATCCTTTTTGTATGTCTTCCTTTTCTAAGCTTTTCACAAGATACAAGCCTTTATAAAAATCCAAATCTCACAATAGAAGAGAGAGTAAATAATCTCGTATCAAAAATGACTCTTGAAGAGAAAGTATCGCAGATGGTATATAATTCCCCTGCAATAGAACGGCTGGGAATTCCGGAGTATAATTGGTGGAATGAAGCTTTGCATGGTATGGCGCGTAACGGAATTGCAACTGTATTCCCTCAGGCAATAGGGCTTGCAGCAACATGGGATACGGATTTAATGTATAGAGTATCTACTGTAATATCAGATGAAGCCAGGGCAAAATACAATGAAGCAATCAGCAGAAACAAACATGGTATTTATCAGGGGTTAACGTTATGGTCGCCGAATATAAATATATTCCGGGACCCACGCTGGGGCAGAGGAATGGAGACCTATGGCGAAGATCCTTATTTAACAGGAGAAATGGGCGTCCAGTTTGTTAAAGGACTGCAGGGTAATGATCCAAAATATTTAAAGACTATAGCAACGCCAAAGCACTTTGCTGTACATAGCGGACCCGAATCGGAAAGGCATACCTTTAATGCTATTGTTAGCGACTATGACTTGAGGGAAACATATATCCCGCAATTTAAAAAATGTATTACTGAGGGTAAAGCCTATTCTATTATGTGTGCTTACAACAGGTTTCGCGGTGATGCCTGCTGCGGAAGCGATCCGCTTCTGAAAGAGATTTTGCGCGATGAATGGAAGTTTAAAGGGCTTATAGTTTCAGACTGTTGGGCTGTCCCGGATATGTATAATACTCATAAGATAGTTAAAACTCCTGAAGAAGCAGCTTCCAGGGCGGTTCTGGCAGGCACTGATTTAGAATGTGGCAATGCCTACCCCTCACTGAATAATGCCGTAAAAGAGGGATTGATAAAAGAAGATAACATAGATATTTCGGTAAAAAGAATATTTACTGCGCGTTTCAAACTTGGAATGTTTGATCCGCCTGAGATGGTTCCCTATTCTAAACTAACTGCTATCGACACTAAAGAAAACAAAGCGACCGCACTTAAAGCAGCAGAGGAGTCAATAGTTCTACTAAAGAATAAAAATAATTTGCTCCCGCTAAAAAAAGATTTAAAAACAATTGCCGTATTAGGCCCAAATGCCAATGATGTTGAGGTATTGCTTGGCAACTATAATGGTTTCTCATCCAATCCGGTTACTCCGTTGCAGGGTATTAAGGATAAGCTAAAAAATACCAATGTCATTTATGAACGGGGCTGCGATCTGGCAGAAAACCTGCCCTCGTTTGAAACTATTGGAGGTGCTTATTTATATACCTCTGAAGATATGAAACAGCAGGGACTAAGCGGTGAATATTTTGATAATAAGGATTTAAAAGGCGAGCCATCATTTAAAAGAGTAGATGAGAAAATTGATTTTGCCTGGTGGGACGGAGCGCCTGACCCAAAATTTGATCCTGATAATTATGGAGTAAGGTGGTCGGGAGTTTTAGTGCCGGCGAAAACAGGCAGGTATGCGTTGGGCGGTTATGGCTTTAACGGATTTAGAATTTATCTTGATGATACCCTGCTGGTAAAATTTGACGGCGAATTCGATCCTGCAAAAACTTATGAATATGTAAATCTTACTGCGGGTAAGGCTTACAAAATAAAAGTAGAATTTTATAAGAAATTGCGTTATGCTTTTATGCAGTTAATTTGGGAAATTCCTGATAATAATATTGAGCAAAGAGCAATTGATGCTGTAAAGAAAGCTGATGCTGTTGTTATGGTAATGGGCCTCTCTCCCAGGCTTGAAGGTGAAGAGATGAAAGTAAATGTAAAAGGCTTTAAAGGAGGAGACAGGTTAACTCTTGACCTGCCTGATACACAGACTGATTTTATTAAGAAAATATATTCACTTGGTAAACCTGTCGTTCTGGTTTTATTAAATGGAAGCGCTGTTTCAATAAATTGGGAAAATGAAAATATTCCTGCCATAGTTGAAGCCTGGTATCCAGGGCAGGCGGCAGGCACTGCATTAGCTGATGTATTATTCGGCGATTATAATCCTTCCGGCAAGCTGCCTGTTACATTCTATAAATCTGTCAATCAACTGCCTGCGTTCAATAACTACAATATGACTAACAGGACGTACCGGTATTTTAAGGACACGCCTCTTTACCCGTTTGGATATGGATTAAGTTATACGACTTTTAAATACAAAAATTTAAAGCTGGCAAAAAAGTACATTCATAGCAACGATTCTACGTTGGTCTCAATTGAAGTATCGAATACCGGTAAAGCAGCAGGTGATGAAGTTATACAGTTATATGTAAAAGCCCGGAAAGATAAAGCAACCGTAAAAACATTAAAAGGATTTAAACGTGTAACTCTGAAAGTTGGTGAGACTAAGAAAGTAGAATTTAATATTACTCCCGAAATACTATCGCGCTGGATAGATGAAAAAGGTTTTAAAATTGAACCCGATGTATATTCAATTATGATCGGTTCATCTTCTTCCATAAAAAATTTAAATCAAATTAATTTAACTGTAAAACCTTAAGATTTAAGATATTTTTCCTTAAATAGTTTATAAAATAAGATTTAACAAAAAAATAATAATATACCTTAGAAAATTTATTTTACAGCGGGTTTATTCTATAAGAAAATATATTAATGTAAAATAACCCAAATAAGAAATTATTTATCAAGTATTGCTTTTTATTTTTTAATGGTTTATTTTAATAGAGAATAAACTAACTGTATATATTTCGGTCAGAATATTTCTTGTTCATAAATAACATCTTGATTTTTTAGGAAAAATTTACTGCTATCTATTATGAAAGGGACATATGATAAAAAATTTTACTATTGCTTTGGGAGAAATATTTGCATTTCTTCTAATTATAAGTACGACAATTTTCCCGGCTGTCAGGGGCCAGCATATTCCCCCACTTGGCTCAAAAGGATTCCCCCACTAAAAACTACTTTTAGCGTTTGTAAAGTTAAGTAAAAAAATAATTATTCCTTATCTAACCCAGGATTCTTTTTTCTTCTATAAGATTCACCTTTTATGATAATCTGATAAGCATTATGACATAACCTATCCATTAAGGCATTTGCCATAATTGGGTCAGGAAAAATATTTCCCCAGTCGTTCATAGAACGGTTACTGGTTAAAATAATAGAACCCTTTCCGTATCGTGCATCAGTAATAGCATATAGATATTCAGCCGACTTCTGGTCGATTTTCTTAAAAGCAAAATCATCTATGATGAGGAGATCATATTTTATAATAATTTTTAATATTCTACTTAATCGGTTTGATAAGTCGGCCTGTGATAAAAGAGTAAATAATTCATGAAAGTTATATGAGCCGACAGTAAGGTAATTACGGCAGGCAGCATGTCCAAGAGCTTTGGCCAAATGCGATTTGCCCGTTCCCGTAGGGCCTATATAAAATACGTTCTCTGCTTTTTCAATAAACCTGCATGTAGCAAGCTGACGGATCTGGGTAGCGTTGATTGATTTGTTAAATGTAAAATCAAAACTTTCCATGGTCTGGTTGGATTCTAATCTTGCATTCAGTATTAACCTCTGGAGATGCCTGTTCCGGCGGGTCTCCAGTTCATCGGCTAATATCATTGAAAGCATCTCACTGAAGGCTAATTGATTCTGGGTGGCCTCCATCAGCCGTAGTTCAATGGTCTCCAGCGTACCGGAGAGTTTTAATGATTTGAGTTGTTGTTTCAATTGGGCAATGTTGGACATAATGTGTATTTCCTTTTAGTTTAAGTTTGAGTTTATAAAGTAATCCATGTCTCGTACAAAACAGGATGTTTCAGTTGATATAATTATTGCTTCTTCTTCTATGGGTTCGCTTAATTTTTCAATGATAGATGTAAATAATTTTGGTGACAGACGATGATAATCATTAAGGACTGCCTGGCTGGCCATAGCTATAATCGCCTTAGGATATTTGCCTGCTACGTGCAGGATCCCTAAAGCCTTCCGTGTGTTTATATATGCATGGGGAGCAAGTATCTTTGTTATCAACTCTCCAAACTCAGAGCCGATTTCTTCCGCACTTTTTCTTGCTGCATAAATCAGTTTTGTATCCATAGCTCCCTGCATATTCTCAGGAAAGTCATTCAAGTCAGTTTGCCTGTAACCCTTTGGTATTGGATGGATTTTTATAAGTTGATCATTATAGTAGACCTCAATAATATTATGTGTTACTTTCACCCAAACCCTTTTGCCTAAATATGGATGCGGAATAGAGTATGTCTTGTTCTGCACTTGTATAAAATGGTCAGGATGAACCGTGGCCTCTTTCCAGAGCGCGGCTTCAAAGGGCTCTAACGGAAGTGGCAGCAGTAGTGGTTGTTCTACCTGTATAAATTCTTCATAAGGTTTTAGTCTGGTAGTCCCGTGCGGGTGTTGACCATAAATGTTTACAAGCCAATTAATGACAGACTGGTTTGCTTCGGCAATGGTAATTTTATTGTTAAGTGCTTTGTATATCTTAAACTGTTCCCTTACGGTCTGAACATCACGCTCTACAATAGGTTTGTCTTTTGGAGTCGCGACCCGGCAGGGGTTAAGGAAGCATTCATAATATTCAGCCAACTCAGCATAGGATTTGTTTATAACGGGATTATAAAGATCCGGTTTTATCACTCCCGTCTTTAGGTTATCAAGATAAATTACTTTCGGTGTGCCACCGAAAAAATTAAACATCCTTACATGAGATTGAGTAAAACTCTGTTGATCCTGCTTAAATACAAATTCCACAAACTTATGACGGCTACTGGCAAGAGAGCCGATAAATGCATATACTGCATGGTTTGCCTTTGTAATGGGGTCATAGAGGGTGCCCATTTTCCCATAATCAATCTGTACCTGTTCTCCCGGCTCATATTCTAAACGGCAGGTTGATTCTACTAGATCCATTACAAATTTATTCTCACGCATAAATCTCTTGTAACTGCTATAGCTTACCTGTTCAGCTAGTCCGTGTCGTTCAGTTATAACTTCAAACGCGCTTTTTGGTTTAAGTTTATTGCCCTTAGCGGTAATTAACTCCGAGATTTCATCTTTGAATGGTTCCAGCAATTTCCGGCTCCTTGCAGGTCTGCCCGTAATGGTGGGTATTATCTCCGGCAGGATGGATTCAATTTTTTCTTTGTCATAGCTCGTTATTCCCCGTTTGAGTATTTCGTTTATATACTTGCGCATGGTTTTACGATCCATGCCTGATTGCCTGGATATAGAACGTATTCCCTGACAATCAAAATATCGTCTCATGATTTCAGTAATCTCCATGTAGGTTATCCTTTTGTATGCCACTTTGTCTCCGTCTATTGAAAAATGAAACGACAAAATGGTGTTAATAAAAATGATTAACTAAATGGCTAAGAAATAGTTTTTAAGGTGGGGGAATACTTTCGGCCCTCTGGAGAAATCCTTTTGACCCTGGGTGGGGGATTCTTTTTGGCCCTAATTCAGTTTAGTGGGGGAATACTTTCGGCCCCTGACACAATATCTGTTACATGAATATCTGCCCAATTAGGGATCATAGAGTTTGCATAATCAAGAAGTTTTGAAGGATAAATAGTCAGGTCAAGGTTATTGTATCCAGCAATTATTATTGGTTTTAACCAAGATGGGATATCTGACCTATTATTTATTATAGTATCAAATTGTTGGATAATTGCAGTAATTTGAGACAAAGAAACATCTAAATTTGGGATCGTGAAAGTTGGTTGCACCGTAAACGAATAATTACCAATACTTGTGTTGGCTATTATTGTGAACTGAACGGTTGCAGAATTTGTATTTAGTTGAACAACCGGTGGCGTAATT
>JARLHD010000431.1 GCA_031292435.1 Ignavibacteriaceae bacterium | reverse complement strand
CGCAAAAGAAATCAGAATTACAGATAATGGCTTTGAAGGGGATCTAAACTTTAAGGAATTATAATATGTCAAAAGAAAAAAATAAGGAAGAAATTGTAGATCAGTTTTTGGATTCAGGTTCAAAAGAGACTGAATATTTTGTTAAGCATACTCTTGATATTGCATTTCAGGTTAGTTCTTTATTAAAGAGTAATAAGTTGTCACAAAATGAATTATCTAAATTATTAGGCAAAGAAAAATCGGAGATTAGTAAATGGTTGTCGGGTAACCATAATCTTACACTAAAATCTATTTCGAAACTTGAAGCTGTTCTGAAAAAACAAATAATTTTTACTAGAGAAGAATTAATATGTAAAATATTACCGATGATCTATCGGAAACTAGGGGACCATTCCTTTAATAAAGAGCAGTTAGATAATTTGATTACTTTCTATTCATATTCTCTATCTTTGGATAATTTTGTTTATCCATCCAATAAGGGAGTATTGAAAGTGTCGGATAACGCTCTTGTTAGCAAATATGATATGGATAAACTTTATCCGATAACTGAAAATATCAATTTACCAACAAACGAATTGGCAGCATAAATTATGTCAGATATAAGGAATTTTACTTTTAGAATTAAAGAGATTTTGACTTTGGAGTTTTCTATTAAGAATATTCCGGAGGATATATCGACAGATCTGGATAGTTTCAAGTTTGAGGTTTTACCTCAATTATTTATTGAATCTAATAAATTTATAGGTTTTAACACCACTATAAATGTACTAATGGGGAAAGATAATCCGCTTCTTATTTGTTCTTTACTTACCAGGATATCATATGAAATAATTAATTTCGAAGATTTTATTGATCCTCAAAATTCTAATTCTATTACGATACCTGATCAATTTGTTCACACATTATTAAGTATTACTTTATCTACATCACGTGGTATATTGGCTGCAAAGACAGAAGGGACTATATTGAGGAATATATATATGCCTGTTATGAATCCTGCTGGTTTTAAAGCTAAGACTATTGAAAATGCTCTATCTCAATAATTTAAAATACTCAACAAAAATGTTTAGAAAATGCCTGGGCTTGATTTAAGTTTTCATTATGATTCTGAAGTGGATATCCTTTACGCTTCTGTAGGTAAACCCAAACCCGCAAAAAGTGATGACTTCCCAAATGGAATAGTTTTGAGGATAGATCCCTCTACAGGTAATTATATTGGATTTACAATCATAAATTATATGGCTAGGAAAAAAAGAGGCTCAATAAAGAAAATTCCTCATTTCAATAGTGTAGAACTCCCAATATATGACTACCCATCTTAATATTTATTTATTATATATTTTCAGAGGACCCATTCTTATCTGAACAAACATCAACTCATAGATTGATATTAGCAGGTATTCCCTCATCTCAAATATTGCTTTATAGGTTATTCTGGAAAATATTTATATAATATACCTCTATTCTGGAAAATAATTCAAAAACCTAATCTATTTCGAGCTTATTCTGGAGAAAATTACAAAAATCTCTATATGATAGAAAATATTTATAAAAATAGTGCTTATTATGGAAAAAATATATAAATTACCTATATTATTTAGCTATTATGGAAAAAATTCAAATGAATGAAATTCTATTTGGATCTTCAGATCCTCAGGAAGCTTATAAGATCTCAAAATTGCTTCGTGAGAAGAAAATTAGAAAGATCGCTCCAAGAATTTATTCGGCTAATTTCGAAGAAACTCCTGCCGAAATTATTAAAAGGAATATTCTTGTAATTTTAGGAAACTTGTATCCCGGAGCTGTTTTAAGTCATCGTTCAGCATTCGAGTTCAAACCTACAATTACAGATCAAATATTTGTAACTTATAAATATACTAGAAAAGTATTCCTGCCTGGCGTTACTATAAATTTTCTTAATGGTAAAGGAAACGTTGAAGGGGATAATAAATTATTTGGCGAACTTTACGTCTCATCAAAGGAAAGAGCATTTTTGGAAAACCTTCAGGGAACAAGCAAAGTTGGTCCCGATTCAAAGTCACTAAGCATTCCTCAGATCGAAGAAAAATTAGATGATATTTTAAGAATTAATGGGGAAGATGGATTAAATTCTATTCGTGATAAAGCCAGAAAATTGTCAGTTGTTCTGGACATGCCCCGGCAATTTGAAATGTTGAATAAAATAATTGGCGCTTTATTTACAACCAAACCGTCTAAAATACTCAAATCCGATTTGGCTATTTCTCGTACAGCAGGTCTCCCGTACGATAAAGAAAGAATAAAAATCTTCGAAGTTTTATTCGATTACCTTCATAACCATGAATTCAAAGATCATCATGAAAACAATTTGACTCCAAATACATTTAGAAATTTTTCTTTCTTCGAATCTTACTTCTCTAACTATATCGAAGGAACAGTGTTTGAAGTTTCAGAAGCAAAAAAAATTATCGATACCGGCATTCCTATGCCCGGACGTAGTGATGATTCTCATGATGTTCTTGGAACTTATCAGGTAGTATCAAATAAAAATGAAATGAAAATTATCCCGGGTAATGGAGAGGAATTTCTTGGGCTTCTTCAATCCAGACACAAGAGTTTGCTTTCTGCTCGGATTGACAAACATCCTGGAGAATTTAAATCCCTGAATAATAGAGCCGTCAATACATCATTTGTGGATTTCAAACTTGTACGGGGCACATTAACACGGGGATTTGAATATTATAAAGCTTTAACAAATCCTTTTGCCTGTGCTGCCTACATAATGTTTTTAGTGAGTGAAGTTCATCCATTTGAAGATGGCAATGGAAGGATTGCTCGCATAATGATGAATGCTGAATTAGTCAACCGAAGCCAATGTAAAATTATTATCCCGTCTGTTTTCCGGGAAGATTATTTACTTACATTAAAAAAATTAACTAATGATAAAGTCCCTGTTCCATATGTTGAAATGCTGTCCAAAGCTCATTCATTCAGTAAAAATCTTCATTACGAAAATTATGATGATCTGTTTAATTACTTAAATCTTCACAATGCATTTTATGAACCCAATGAAGGCAAACATCTGATTATTGATTAAAACTTTTAATCTTTTATTGCCCTCTGCCCCCTGATATTTATTAACACTTAAAATAGCTTCTCTTATTCCAAAATATCCTCTGAATTAATAAAAATTTTAATTCAATAGCAAGGATTTTGTTAGTTTTTGAGACTTATAGATATTAAGTTTAGAAGTTAATTTTTAAGAATT
>JARLHD010000430.1 GCA_031292435.1 Ignavibacteriaceae bacterium | reverse complement strand
AGTTCCCCGTCTCCAAGTATAACCACTACCTTATTTTTTGTATTACGTAGTTTGCAGTCAAGTGCAGTCCCCATGGAAACTGATAATAAATGTCCCAACGATCCTGAATGAAATTCCACCCCGGGTATATGAACATTGGGATGCCAGTATATATAATCATTTGTCTTTAAGTGGTTCTTCAACCTTGACTTATCAATAAACCCTAATTCTGCAAATGTCGCATATAATGCAGGAACATCATGCCCCTTTGACAGGAATAAATAATCCCTTCCCTGGTCCTTAAGGTTCTGTGCAGTAATATTAAGATAGTTGTAATATAGAAAGACAATTAAATCGGCACACGAAAGGGAAGCACCCAGGAAACATCCCCCATCCGTTGCCATCCTAATTATGTGCTCTCTTACTTTATAAGATATTTGCTCTAATTCAGAATTCGTTTTGACCTGTTGCATATTCTTGTTTTCTCTGTTGTCTGTTATCAAATGTTATAATACTTTTGTTTGATCAGGAGTAATCGTCTTAAGCTCATTAAGATGTTCTCTGTACCAGTTCACCCCCGTATATTTTCTATTAATCTCCATTAGTTCGGGTTTCTTTTCTAATAAATATAAAATATCATCCATTGAAAATAATGGATTCGTTGGATAAAGCTCATCATATATAGCTTTTATAAACATATAATCTTCTATATAATCAATTGTAAATCTGTGAGTCATTGAGTAATTCATACCTGTCTCCCATTCTACATTACCTATCCTGAATTTATCCGGGTTTTCCCAAATATATGGAGTGGTGTGCTCAAGTTCGAATTGCTTTCCCGCATATAGCCATGTTCTGTAAAGAGTATTAAATGTCATTACTTCAACATCATTTCCATCAGGATAGCTTGCTGGATGTAGATTACTTACATAATCGTATTTATCCATATTCATAATATAAAAGTCCAGAACCTTATCAATAACCCCTGGATCAATAAGTGGGCAGTCTGATGGTATCTTCACAACTATTGTGGGATCATAATTCAATGCTGCCTTAAAATGCCTGTCTAACAAATTTGTTGAATGCCCTCTGTAAATATTAATCCCCTCGGTAATACATAATTCGCTGATCTGGTCATCTGCCTCTTCTTCAGTTGTAGCTACTACAATTGTCTTTGATGTCTTTGCTGCCCTTACTCTTTCTATCATCCTGAGTAAAAGTGGTTCCTCTCCTAAGGGAAGCATAGTCTTTCCTGGTAACCTCGATGATCCAACTCTTGCTTGTATTATTATTACTGTATTCAAATTAGATCCTGGTAATTATTTTACTCTGGCAAATCTTACCTTCTTATATGTTCTGCTTAATTTAGAAAATGAAACATATTCGGGAACAGCTTCACTCAAAAGTAATCGTGCAGTTTGTGATATATTATATGCAGATTTACCTCCGTTCTGTATCGGTAAAAGCCGCTTCAATTCTTCTATGCTAAATTCTGAATATACTTCTTTACCTAAAGCTAATCCGACTAAAGCACAAGAGGAATACCTGGTAACTAAACTTGAACAGTTCGCTATCATATGGTCTGTATTCCCCTTACTGTATATAGTAGCACCCGGGGAATATTTATTTATTTCTTCAGTTGCTCTCTCCACTAGTTCATTTGGATGGAGCTTGAATATAATCTGTCTTCCATTAGCTATCCTGTTTACTTTCATTATAAACTTCTTCCTGTTCTCTATCTTATAGGTCTCTCTTGAATCAGATGTAGCGGCAAGCACGTAATCCTTATATGGGAAATCATTGTTAAGGAATTGTACACAGTTATCGAAATTCGGCATCCCGGTAACAATAATCTTTCTTACATCAATACCCTTGTGAATAAACAAATCCTTAAACCCTTCAGATGCTACACAGAAGTAATCATAATTATGAGAAAGCCCTGTCGTCGATGTACTTGCCAACCATCTGGGAAGCTTTAACTTCTTTACGATATGATACAGTATATTTTCTGGATCAGTCATTCCTTCCTGAACGAGTATAATTTTGGAGTAAAGTATGTTTCGTGGAATAATAAGATCACTGCAGGTTATTACAAGCTCATAGTTCCTTTCAGTTCCTCCTATATCAGGTTTAAGATTATTGGAAACTATATATTCTTCGGTTTTATGACGGAATTGACCCCCTAAAATGCTGAAATTAAGTACTGGTGTCTTCGCAAATAAGCCTATTATCCCATCCGAATAATATGGTGAAAACCAGCAGTTATAATCGGATAGATGCATACTTATTTT
>JARLHD010000429.1 GCA_031292435.1 Ignavibacteriaceae bacterium | reverse complement strand
CTGTAATTATCCTCCCCTCCATAGGATTGTCCGAAACCTATTGTAATAATGCATCAAAGTTTATTGAAAATGGGGAAGGAAAAATCTCTCTGTCCGAACCCGTCATAAAATTAACTGTTCAGGATAATACATTAAATGAAATCATAACAGCTAAAAGGATAATCACTGATTTTGATTATGTAATCTCTGCTCTGCCATTATATGCCCTTAAAAAGATTATTGATATTAATGATCTATTTCCCGGTCTTGATCTCGAATATTCCTCAATATTAACTGTCCATCTTTTCCTGAAAGAATATAGGAATGATAATTCATTCTATGGTCTTATTGATTCCCCCGTACAATGGGTTTTTAATAAAGGAACCCACCTATCAGTAGTCATTAGTAATGCGGATAAGTTAATTGAAATGCCCAAAGATGATATTATTGAGTTAATATTAAGTGAGCTTAAAAAATATATTCTTTTGGAGAGAGAGGAGGTAAGTTCATTTAGGATCATTAAGGAAAAAAGAGCTGCCTTCGTTCCATCAAATAATATCCTTGATAAGCGTCCCTCCGTTAATACGCCTTATAAGAACTTCTTCCTTGCGGGGGATTGGATAGATACCTCACTCCCTGCCACTATCGAGAGTGCTGTTAAAAGTGGAAGAATGGCAGCAGATGCAGTACAAAGCCTCTGATTACTTCGATGTTAGTGAATCTATTTTATCCTGTTGATTACTTATTATCTCTTTAAGTGAATCCTTAATCTTATCTGCTTGATTATAAAATTGCGTCCCTACACCATGTTGAAAAACCATCTGACCGCCATGATCCCCGGTTTGGTATACAAAATACGCTCCTACAATACCCAATAAACAAAATATGTATTTAAAAAGATTACTGAATTTCTTCCTCACTACCAGGAATGTCCGTAACACAAGTAAAGCAGTAAAAAACCATAACGTAATGTTTGCATATGTCGAATGTGTTTCAAGTATTGCATGTGTTGTTTTATTCCATCCTTCAAATGCATTCTCAGCCTGGTTGCCTGTAAGTACAGCAGCCAGAGCCCCAAGAACTCCAAACAATAAAAATAAATGTGCCGTCTTGGAAAAGAATTCCCTTTTGAAAATTGCCCCGATTATCTCAAGTAGAAGATATACTAGTAGAAAGGCAATGGGAAAATGAACTAATTTCGGATGAAACTGAGCTAAATATTCCATGTGTTTCCTTTCAAATATTATGGGATTTTTATACTTAGTATTCAGATAATAATAAGCGTGACAAACTAAAGTTTCAACTTTACCTTTAATTTCTTTAATATGAAAATACCAAATACCCAAAATGAAAAAGCGCAGGAGGTCACAGGAATCACCAGTGGATACTTTGAAAAAAATGTTTCGTTTTCCTGTATAGTAACATCACCTGTAATCTGGGTTTTGGTAAACATTTTCGATTCTACTATAGTTCTTCCAAGTGGATCAATTATACAGCTTATCCCGCCATTTGCAGCCCTTACTACCGATTTACGGTTCTCTATAGCACGTAAGACTGCCATTTCTTTATGTTGATATGGTCCGCTTGAATTGCCGTACCAGCTGTCATTTGTAACTACAGCAATCAGATCAGCCCCTTTATTTATAAACCTTTCAATATAATATGGGTAAATGGATTCATAACATACAAGACTGTTTACTTTAAGTGTGTCCATGCCTATTAGAGGTACTTTAAATATTGTTGTATCCGTTCCTACATTCCAATCTGATATCCCGACACTCCACTTTATAAAATTCCTTAAAAAAGGAAGCTGGTCAACAAATGGAACTCTCTCCCCGAAGGGAACAAGCTTTGATTTTCCATACCATTCTATTCCACGAATAAAAGGAGAAAATAAAAGAACAGCATTATATGTTGCATAATAAATGCCTGTCTTACTATATTTAACATCCTCGGGCATTTTATCCCCCGGCTTGTAATAAATTAAATCAGGCATCCCCGTAATAAGCGAAACTTTGTTCTTATCTAAAAAACTGTAAATAGTATCCAAAACATAATTGTAATCTCCCTCTGTTAAATAAACCGGCAATGCTGTCTCCGGCCAGAATATTACTTTCGCCCCATTATCCACTGACTGCTTTGAAAGCTCAAGATATTCTGCTGTCAATTCGTTCAAATTTGTACTTGACCATTTCCCCCATGGATCAAGATTTGGTTGTATAAGCCCAACCTTCACCTTCTTATCTGAAATCTTAAATGTTGCAAGTCTGATTATTCCATAAGTAATAATCAATATGAAAATCCCTGCGGCTAAAGCAATATTAATCCTGAAACTTTTAGGAAATAATGTCTTAGCCTGTATTGCCTTTGCTATAAATATATTTATATATATAACTATCAGTGAAATGCCTACAGCACCAACTATATCCGCAGCTTGAATAAATAAGTTAAAATGGGATAGTCCGCTTCCTAGCGTAAGCCAGGGAAAACTGAGGTCCGTTATCATGTAAAGATATTCGTATGTAATCCAGAAAACAGGGAAGAGGTATATCGCTGTTCCCTTTGGGAAAATATCCCTCGAATAATATAACAGGGTAGTGGGGATCATAAAGAAAATAGGATTTACAAACATCAAAAGCCCGCCGGAAATCATTAGAAAAGTGTCAGCTTCTTTCTGCCAGCTTCCAACCCAGTATATTGTAATAAGACAGAAAACAAACCCCATTATATATGAAGCTCTGTTAAGGTCAATAAGCTTTTCTCTTCTTTCCACTACTAGAAAATATGGAACAAGACCAATAAACATTAGTAATTGACAGGGGAATGGAAATGGTGGAAATGATATTCCCATCATTATTCCTGAAAGTATCAATAATAGTCTTTCTTTATTCCTGCTCTTATTTCCCAATATTTTGCTTTTTCTTTTTTTGTATAAAAAAACGTACAAAGAATAGAACTACTGCTATTGCTGTTATTGCTAAAACAATATCACTATATGTTTCAAGTAGATGATCAACTTTTTTTACATTACTGCCGAATATCATTCCCATGTATAATATAATTGCATTCCATCCTAACGCACTTAATGTACAAAGTACTGTTGTCCTTTTAACTTTAAGTTCACTAAGTCCGGTAAAAAGAGAAATAACTGACCTGGTTCCGGGCATAAACCTGTTGGCTAATATTAACCAGTAACCATACTTTGCAAACCATGACTCTACTTTCTCAATCCCGTCAGTTGGAATAAATTTTAGTTTGTGTGCCTTGACTACTTTTTTATCAAGCGTAGATCCGATATAATAAATAGTCATAAATCCGGCTATACTACCCAAAGTAGTTAATGTTAAAGTGGGAAGAAAGGAGATTACCCCCTTGCCTATTAATGACCCTCCTACAACTACCACTAAATCGCTTGGTGATGGTGGAAAGATGTTTTCGAAATATGAAAAAAAAGTTAGAACAACTAGCAGCCAGAAAGGAGTTAGCTGTGCAATGTAGTTAAGTATATGCTCTATCATTTATCACCATTTACTAAAAGTACAGAAGCAAATGCACTTACTCCCTCGCCTCTTCCAATAAACCCTAATTTTTCCGTAGTTGATGCCTTTATTGATATCTGGTCTTCATCGCATCCTATAATTAAAGAGATCTTTTCCTTCATCGCTGGAATAAAAGGTGCTATCCTTGGCTTTTCCATTGCAATCATTGCATCCAGGTTACCAAATATATAACCTTTCTCTTTAATCAAATTATTAACAATTCGCAGGAGCTCACTACTGTCTGCATCTTTATACCTTTTATCTGTTTCAGGAAAATGCATCCCGATATCACCTAGTGAAAGCGCTCCCAGCATAGCATCGCATATAGCATGTAAAAGCACATCTGCATCGGAATGCCCCAATAATCCCATATCATTTGCGATTTCAATACCGCCTATTATTAACTTGCGGTCCTTGGCAAATGCATGTACATCAAACCCGAATCCTGTCCTGAATGGTTGTTTCAAAGTCTTATCTCGAATGTTGTAAATTCATTTGTTGGTTCTGACCACTCTACACGACAGTTATTTACATGAGCGTGCGATGGTCCGGTTTTAGTCAGTTTAATAAGTTCTTCTATCATTCCTCTTTCACCTTCTGTAAGCACATATACTTCTCCTGTATAAAGATTCTTTACATACCCGTTCAATCCTAAGTTATGTGCATGCCTCAGAATATAATACCTGAACCCTACCCCCTGTACTAATCCGTTTACGGTTATTTCGGCTCTAACAATATTCTCTGCCACTAATTTAATCCATTACTTCGGAAATCAATAATCCACAAAAGATAAATATACAACCTATCAGTCCAAAATTAGATATTTTTTCACTTAGGAGAAAAAAGGCAACTATACTTGCAAATATAGGTTCAAATGAAAATATGATACCAGCCTTCGATGGCGTTGTATATTTCTGGAATTTTGTCTGCAATGATGTAGTCAATATTGTAGCTAGTATAGATGTGTAAATTACAGCAAAAATAACTTCTTTGTTCAAAATAAATTTGTAGACTTCTATCCCGGTCCCCTCGAAAATTACTGCCCCCGCTATCGCCCCCACAGCAGTTACTCCAATTTGCATGAACACAAGTGAAAATGTTTCAATCTTCTTCGATGCAATATCAAGGTAAACAATATAAAGTGAATAAAAAACCGCGCAGATAAGGGTCAGATAGTCCCCTATATTAAAATTCGTACCAAGTTCATGAATAACATCCAGAAAATGTGTCCCTCTGCTTGATAAAAATAAAAGCCCGCCGGCAACAAGTAAAATACCTATTATATTTCCCTTTCCAGGTAACTTCTTCTCTATAAGGATTTGAAATATTGGAGTGAATATTACAAATGTCCCCGTTATAAAAGCTGATTTCGTTGCCGATGTATAATTCAATCCCACTGTCTGTGCCGCAAACCCGCCGAAATATAAAAACCCTAGTATCAATCCTCCCTTAATTGATTCTGCATTCAGCTTCTTCAGTCTTCCATATACAAATGGCAGGAATATCAATGTAGCAATCGAAAAACGAAATGAAAGGAACATCATCGGAGATATGGAACCTAGAGCTGACTTAATTATCGCAAACGTTCCACCCCAAATAACCGTAGTGAATAAAAGTGCTGATTCTCCTTTGTTTATCTTGAGCATTAATTATACGCTAATTTTTGTAAAAATTGCTGTATGTTTCTATTCCTTGTCTCTGGTGTAACCAAATGATTTAAGCATATTTTCATCTGACCGCCACTTTGCCCTAACCTTTACTCTTAACTCAAGAAATACTGGACGATCTAAGAATTTCTCAATATCTATCCGGGCCTTTTCACCAAGCCTCTTAATGGCTTCTCCTCTTTTACCAATAATAATTCCTTTCTGACTCTCCCTTTCTACTACGATTTCCGCGCTTATAACATCCTTCCTGTTCTCCTGTTCCTTAAAATCTGCTATCAATACCTCTGTACTGTATGGGATTTCTTCTTTATAATGTTCAAATATTTTCTCACGGATTATTTCACTTACAAAAAACCTTTCATTCTCATCTGATACATTATCTTCAGGATAAAATTTTGGATTTTCGGGCAGCTCTTCCTTTATCGAGTTTACCACCTCATTCACGTTAGCCCCCAATGTGGCTGATATCGGGATAATCTTATCAATCCTCTTGTCATTTTCATAATAAGTAACAATGTCATTCATAATAGATTCATTCGATTTATCTATCTTATTCAATATCAGGAGTTTGTGTGCTGTATTCCTTTCCATCAGCTCCTTAACGAACTCCTGGTTAAAGAACTTCTCTCCCTTAGGATCATTTTCCATATCGATCATCAGCACTACAATATCTGCATCCCTCACTGAAACATCAACATATTGCATCATCCTTTCCTGCAGCATGTAATGGGGTTTAAGAATTCCAGGTGTGTCTAAAAAAACAATCTGGAAATCCTCACCCGACAATATCCCCAGTATCCTCTT
>JARLHD010000428.1 GCA_031292435.1 Ignavibacteriaceae bacterium | reverse complement strand
TCGGGATTTGGTTTGGAATGTGTAACATCATCCCCGCTGATTATAAAATCAAAAAGTTTTTGATGTTCTGTGTCTACCGATTTCTCCATATTCTTACGTGCACATGCGGTTACAAGAGCAGTTGTGTATCCGCGGTCGCGGAGTTTTGCTATCGTTTCAAATGCATTTGGATAATATTTTAATTCAACTATCTGGCGGAAATAATTACGCTTATCTTCAATAAATTTCTTGTGCTTATCAATTGGCAGCTCGACATTAAATTTCTTCAGGAAAAGAGGCAAAATTTCAAATGAATTCATACCCTCGCTTAAAAATATGCTTTCTTCCGTTACACTTCCCCCTATCTCCCTGAACATGTGGTCCCATGCCAGATAATGGTAATGTAATGAATCTACTATCACTCCATCTAAGTCAAATAAAATAGCTTTGATCATCTGTTTATCTTGTTATTATAAAAAATTAAAAATATAAAAATAATGGCACTTCTGAAAATCGTCATTCAGAACGAAGTGAAGAATCCCTGTCATTCCGAACGAAAATATATATATGACGATATCTGATTCCCGGGAATTAATAATAATCCGAAAGACATATTGACTGTATTAAATTATATGTATCTGATTTCCCGACATCATTCCACTTTGTTCCTGTATGATCGAATCCTTCTATTTTATGATTTTGTGCAAGTAAAAGATAAAACTCTACTACTGAGAAAACTTTTTTATCTGGAAAAAATTTCAATGCTTTAGGACTTATAATCTGTATACCACTGAATGCCATTGCCTTAAATTCTGAATCACTCCATCTCACCGATTTCTTCTCCCCGGTTGTTTTATTCCACCAGCCGCATAGTGCATTATTATTATCAAAAATAAAATAACGTGATGTGTCCCGCTCACTTACTGCTAAAGTGCACAATGGGTTGTGCTGTATATGATAATTATAAAGTGAAAGAAGATTCAGATCAGTTACGATATCGCAATTATATAAAAGGAATGGTTCATCCTCTGAAAAAAAAGAGGCTGCCTTCTTTATAGCGCCCCCGGTATCAAGTAACATGTCCCTTTCATCTGAAATGGAAATATTTATTCCAAAATTTTTGTTCTTCTCTAAAAAATTAATAATCATTTCCGGATAGTGATGAATGTTTACGATAATATCGTTGAATCCATATCGGCTTAATTTTTTAATTGCAAATTCAAGTAGGGGAATGTCTCCTATTTTTATTAAAGCTTTCGGAATGTTATCAGTATATGGACGAAGCCTGGTGCCTAATCCTGCTGCCAAAATCATTGCTTTCATTTTGTCCCGGGTATTCGTTTCATTAGCTATTATCCTTTTTCTCAAGCTCGATGTGTCTGACTTTTACATCAATTTCTGGTATTGATTTTAGATATTCTGCCAGGCGTTCTGTACAGTATACTGATCTGTGCTGTCCTCCTGTACATCCAAAGCTGATCATTAGATGTGCAAATTTTCTTGAAATGTAAACTTTTATTGTCTGGTTAACTAATGTAAATACATTGGATAGGAATTTTTCTGCATCGCTCTCTTCAAGTAAAAATTTCTTTACCGCTTCATCTTTACCTGTAAGCATTTTATATTGGTTATATCTTCCTGGGTTATGGATTGCACGGCAATCAAATACAAAGCCCCCTCCATTTCCGGATTGATCCTGCGGGATTGACTGTCTGTATGAAAAACTGAATATTGAAACCTCAAGTTTATTACTAACTTTCCTTGCTTCACTTATTTGAAAGAATTCTTTTGAATTTACTACTCCTTGAAGTGCATCTGTCAGAAATGGTATCTTTATAGGAAATGAGACTGTATCTAATAGCCAGGAGAGGTTTTCAATTGCATATGGAATGCTTTTAAGAAAATGCTCCTTCTTTTCGTAGAACCCCCTGAATCCATATGCGCCCAATGCCTGCATTATTCTTATTAATACATAACCGAATAACATCTGTATGAATTCGGTTTCTTCTATATCGGTAAATTTCTTTACAGCAGAAATATAATATTGAATTAACTCTGCACGGACCTTGTGTGGCAGATCAGCTTTTGCATCAAATAGTAACGATGCCAGATCATATTGAAGTGCTCCTTTTCTACCTCCCTGGTAATCAATAAAATAGGGCTCTCCATCTTTGATCATAATATTTCTGGATTGAAAATCCCTGTATAGAAAATAATTGCAGTCAGCCCCTAATAGATAATCAGAAAATGTATGAAAATCATTTTCGAGCGCCTGTTCATCAAATGAAATCTTCCCTAGTTTCAAAAAATAATATTTGAAATAATTCAAATCCCACATCATTGACTGTTTGTCAAATTGTGAACGTGGATAGCAGTTGTTGTAATCTAAGGTCTTCCCGGCTTGTATCTGAAATCGTGGCAGAACATCAATTACCTTTTTATATATAGCTATAACTTTTTCATCAAATTCCTTATTGCCACGTATTTCTGATAAATAGGAAAACAGTGTAGTATTTCCAAAATCTTCTATTAAATAGATATCTTTCTCAAATTCAACAGAATATATTTCAGGCACGGGTAGTCTGTTCTCTGCAAAATGTTTCGAGAATTCAATAAATGCTTTATTCTCTTTTTTGTCGGAGTTATATACTCCAATTGCACACCACCCGGTACCCTTCAATCGGTAGTATTCTCTGTATGAACCTGAAGGGGGAAGAGGTGTAAATTCTATTACCGGTCCGCCCGACCATTGCTCAAACAGGCTAGTTAACTGTTCTTTCTTTTCAGTGCTCAATATTTTTCCGGTTCTTGGTTATAAATACATATAATGAATAAGTAAATTTAATTAAATGGAAATCGATTTATATCGTTTCTTTGCTAATAATGATTTCAATTATCAATAAATTTGAATAATAAAATAAATACTATGGTAAAATAATGAATAGTTTGATTCAGATAGCAGGAATAATTGATACCAATGAAGCGGAAATGTTAATGAGTTTCGGAGTCGGGTATCTGGGTTTCCCGCTTCGCCTGCCTGTAAATAAAGATGATCTGACTGAAGAGGACGCTGTTAATGTTATTAAAAAAATTCCTCCTCCCCATAAAGCAGTGCTTATTACATATCTTAATGAGGCTGTCGAAATAATTAAATTCTGTGACAAATTAAATGTTAAAATAGTCCAGTTGCATGGAAATATTACACAGAAGGAATTAGAAAAAACTAAATTAATTCGTCCGGATATTGAAATTATAAAAAGCCTGGTAATTCATCAGGATAATTACCTGGAACTCAATAACACTGTCCTTAATTTATCTCAATTGGTTGATTTTTTTATTACTGATACCTTTGATCCGGTCACCGGTGCTTCAGGGGCAACGGGTAAAACCCATGATTGGAATATTAGCCGAAAGTTAGTAGAAATTTCTCCAAAACCGGTTATCCTTGCCGGAGGTCTTAACCCGTCTAATGTAAAGCAGGCGATCCTTCAAATTAAGCCCGCTGGAGTTGATGTTCATACTGGTGTTGAATCTGAAAATGGAAGAAAAGATATTAACCTGGTTAAAAAGTTTGTTCTGGAGGCTAACCGGGCATTCTATGAAATCAATTCTGCTTCTTGAATAATTAAAAATTAAACTATTTTTTCTGAACTTATCGAGGGTGATAAATGTCACCGGCATTACAGTGTAATAAAAAATATTTTTGAGCAAAAGAGTTCTTAATCCTTTATATTAAGCAAAGATGAATAATTCATTTCTTTCAAAAGACATGAGAATAATTATGACACCATGCTTTGGTAGAATAAAAAGGGGTTTAGGATTTGTTCGTTTCTTCCTTTTTATTATTCTTTTGACCTCATTCGCACCCTCGATTTTCTCACAATGGTTTTCTACAAATGGTCCGGGAGGTGGTGAGATCACTGCATTTACTTCATGTGGGAATAATATCTTTGCCGGTACGTTTACTGCTGGTCCGTTTCTTTCAACCAATAATGGATTTAGTTGGACTCTTATGCATAACGGGTTGCCTTCAAATTCGGGGGTCTCTGCTCTTACTGTAATCGGGAATAATATCTTTGCTGGAATAGAAGATCCTTCCAGTATTGGCGTTGGATATGGAATTTATCTTTCAACAAATAATGGTTCTAACTGGATTCAGGTAAATAAAGGATTGACAAGTACATATGTTCACACATTTGTCGTAAAAGGAAATAATATCTTTGCAGGAACAGACCCATATAATGGGGGTGGTGGTGGAGTTTTTTTTTCAACTGATAATGGATCAAGTTGGACTCAGGAAAATAATGGGTTACCGGTAGATATAACTATTTATGCTCTTGCTGTTAGCGGGGATAATATTTTTGCTGGCACAATTGGTGGAAGCCCGACTGGACCTGGAGGCATTTATCTTTCAACTAATAATGGAACAAACTGGAATCTTTCAAATAGCGGATTGAAATATAAACCTGGTTTTAACTTTCCTTCAGCACCTTTGAAAAATATATCCAGCCAGTTCAAAATAAATAACTGTGCCCGCTTACCTATGCGCCCCACGGTTTATTCACTTTCAGTCAGCGGCAGCAATATTTTTGCCGGAACTACCGAAGGAGTTTATATTTCTATAGATAATGGCGCAGATTGGACTTTAGTTACTGATGGTTTGAATTATGGTGAGTATGTGTTTGCAATTGCTATAAATGGAGAAAATATTTTCGCCGGTACCTCCGGGGGTGTTTACCTTTCAACTAATAATGGAACTCTTTGGACTGAAGTCGTTAATGGTCTACCCTCAAATTCTCCTGTTAATACTTTCTTCCTGAGTGGAAGTAATCTTCTTGCAGGAACTGGAGGTGGTATTTTTAATTCGTATGATAATGGGTCAAACTGGGCAGACGCAAATAAGGGAATTGCAGCCTCAAAAATCAATTCACTCGCAATAAATGGGAATTATATTGTTGCGGGAACTTATAATTCTTATGGTGTGGAAGGAATTTATATTTCTACTGATAATGGCGATAGTTGGACTTTTTCAAATAATGGTATCCCAAATGGAATTTCTTTTAATGCACTGGCTTGTACTGGAAATAATATTTTCGCTGGAGGGATTGGGATTTATAGTTCCTCCGATAATGGATTATCTTGGTTTCAGTCAGGTCTTACTGGAATCGTAGTTAATGCATTAGCTGAAAACGGAAATAATATTTTCGCCGGTACTGTTTCAGGACTATATCTCTCTTCTGATAATGGATTATCATGGTCCCTCCTTAATGATGGATTACCCGGAGCCATTTCCTTTAATGCCCTCACTTTCAGTGGAAATATAATCTTCGCTGGATCTGAAAATGGAATTTATTTCTCAACAAATAATGGGACAAACTGGACTCAGGCAGGTTCTGGTCTACCTGAATACCCGGATAATTATTTTATCTCCCTTGCGGCAGATGGAAACAATATATTTGCTGGAACGTTTGGAAGCGGGCTCTATTTTTCTTCGGATAATGGTTTAAACTGGAATGCAGTAAATAATGGTTTAAATGGTACCATAGTTCGTTCTGTTTTTATTCAGGACAAGTATATCTATGCAGGGACAAGTGATGGAGGAATATTTCTAAGCACTGATAATGGTTCAAACTGGAATCAGTTTAATGATGGATTATCTAATCGGGATATTCGTTCAATTGCAGGTAATAATGATAATCTTTTCGTTGGTACTTATGGAGGCGGAGTTTGGCTTCGTCATGATTTAATTGCAGTATTGCCGGTGGAACTAAATGGTTTTAGTGCCATGATTAAACAAAATACGGTGGTGCTTAAATGGAAAACTGCAATGGAACTGAATAATCATGGATTTGAAATTGAGAGAACTAAATCCTCTTCTCTGGATCAATGGGAAACACTTGGTTTTATTAAAAGTTCAGGAAACAGTAATTCACCTAAAGAATACTCCTTCACTGATTTTTCAATTAGTAATGGAAGCTATTATTACAGACTAAAACAAATAAATAATGATGGAATTTTTACTTACTCAGCTTCTATAGAAATATTAGTACGTAATATTCCAATAGTTTATTCCTTAGAAAATAACTTTCCGAATCCCTGTAATCCTAACACAGTAATAAAATATTCTTTACCTGCAAATAGTAGTGTTAATCTTAGCGTTTATAATATTTTGGGGCAAAAAATAAAAGAATTGATCTCTGAGATTCAATCCGGTGGAATATATCAGGTAAACTTCGATGGTTCAAATCTCTCCAGTGGTACCTATATTTATTCTTTACATGCTTCTTCTCTTGATGGCAGTAAAAGTTTCAACAGCACAAAGAAAATGATCCTTCTGAAATAAAAACGTGGGATACTTATTTTAACTTTAATTTGAGCCTGTTTTTAAGTCTTCAGCATTTTCCTTTCTCAATATCAGGTCACGTTTTTATCCATATAAGGTATTGCCCGATTGCATTATTTTAAGCTAATAATTAGGTTAAAATTGTAAAACAACAATAGTTATAGCTATGGAAAATGCAATTATAACCAATGATCAAGTCAGACTGAATCTTCTTGAAAAATGCTTTAATTTAGGTTTACCCGCCAGTTCTAAAGATGATATTAATACCCTGAAAATGTATCTGGATGTAGATTCTAAATTAGATGTTGATAATTTTAACTTTAAAATGGAAAATGAAGTAAAAAGAGAAAAGGGAATTAAATCAATGATATTGAAAATATTCTCAATAAATAAAAGTTAATGTGAATTCATGTTCTTATAAATATCCCGGCTTTCCGGTGTAACAATTATTCAATTTATAAATATCAAAATTTAGGAGTCTTTCATGGGTCAGCAACAACTTCTTCTCATCGTTCTTGGCGTTATCGTAGTTGGTATCGCTGTAGTAGTAGGTATAAATTTATTCACAGCAAACGCAGTCTCTTCAAACAGGGATGGCGTAGTTGCAGATCTTAACAATTTGGGAGCTATGGCTCAGCAGTTCTACAGAAAACCAACATCAATGGGTGGTGGCGGAAATACATTCACAGGATGGGTAATCCCGACTAAAACTGATACCACACCTAATGGTACTTATGCTGCAACCGTAACAGCTCAGAGTGTTACTATAGTTGGTACAGGCAATGAAATGAATGCCGGTAGTGCAATCGTTCATACAGCAACCATTACCCCAACCGCTATTACAGTTGTAAAAACAAATTGATTTATCTGAACCATTCTTGTTAATAGTATTAAGGCTGATAGATTTTTTTATCAGCCTTTTTTATGTAATCCTATCTCCCTGACTTCAGTGTTCAAATTGCTATTTTGACCTGGTATTATTTAAGTCTTTTAATGTTTGATTCGAATTTATCTGAAAGGATTCTAAAAACTAATATTGGTAAAATAGCATATAGGATTGTTTTTGGATTCAAAATATTTACTGGCTCCCCTTTCCCCTGATAAAATGTAAATATAGTTAAATTTTAGAAGTTACATGAAAACCACGTTCGTCTTCCCAGCCGGAAGGAGAGCGTTTAAGCAGAAAATATA
>JARLHD010000056.1 GCA_031292435.1 Ignavibacteriaceae bacterium | reverse complement strand
CAGATCTGTATCAAGGTAGAGATATTCAATAGTTTCCAGAATTAAATCTTTATACTTTGTGAAAAAATCATTAGCTGTTATATTGTTCTTTGATGCTTCTCTTTTACTGTCAAAGATATTGAGCAGATCTGCTAAGATATAACCCCATTGAAGAACAAGCGATTCATTCTTGTTATAGATTGAATATAGCCGCGGAATATCAGTAATTGTTTTGCTGGTATCTTTTGGTGCTGCACCAATAAAGTAATAAGTGCCTTCGCATTCTATCCAGTCTTCGATCTCATCCCAATTGGAGTATCCAATAATTTCTGTATTACCGGAATCAATCCAATAATATCTCTTACCATCTTTAGAAGCTAATACTGCCCAATGATTCCAACTATCGCAACTTATTATCAAAGGAATATGTTTATCTAACAACTCATCAGCCTTTCGCTTTAACACATCCGGATCTTTTAGGTTGAATTCAATCGGATTGCACCCATAATATCTTAAAGCCTTCTTGATAAATTTAGAATCGGTTCCATTTATTTTTGCAGCAATAGGGTGTACACCAGTAGCAACATGTGCTTCTTTATTAGTGATTGGCATTCCAAGTAACGCCAAACAGTTTACTAAACTAATTTGGGCACATTGGCCATAGCTTTGCCATGTAAAGGCATATTTTTCTTTCATTATTCTTCTCGTATCTAATGATTTATTTAATTAGTTCGTTTTTATAAAGCAGAAAAGCCAGGCATTTACCTGGCCCTCTTGCTAAATCAATCTTCTTTCGACGAAAGAAGTGTAAGAATCCTCTGCAAAAATTATATGATCAAATACATGAACTCCCAGCAGCTTTCCGGACTCAACCAGCTTCTTAGTAATTGAGATATCCTCATCGGAAGGTTCCTGGTTGCCACTCGGATGGTTATGTGCTACAATGATCGAAGCAGAATTCGAAACTATTGCAGAGCGGAATACACTTCTTGGATCAACGATTGAAGAATTTATATTACCTACTGATACTTTCTCGAAACCAATTATTCTGTTTGCAGAACTTAACCAGGCTACGACAAAGATCTCAACAGGTTCTTCCTTGAATATCGGTTGGAAGAGTTCGAAGAAGTCCCTTGGTGATGATATTTTTTTCTTTGGCATTTCAGTTAATTCATCATAGGATATATGAGTATCCTTAAACTTCCATACTAATGTTTTGAATCGAATTATATTTTCTCTCATAACATGAACATCCGACTAACCTTCATCTGATACGAACTTCTTAATCGAATATCCACTATATGAGAAATGTACCAGGTTAGATAGTTGTATAGGATCCAAACATTTTCAGGTTTCTTCTGTTCTTTAACATATTTGGATACCCGTTTTCCAAGATTATCTTCAACAGACTTACTTAATGATTTACTCACACTAAGGTTCTGTAGAATCTGAATCCTTTCTGATATTACAGGGATCTGCTCATATGTAGCCTCTATCTGTGCTTTCAGGTTGTTCAAGGGAATGCCCTTGGTGTGCTTATGGTAGTATTTTGCTAGGACCTTACCAAATACCATTCCATTGGAACAAATGCCTCTAATAGCGCCCCAGAACATCCTTACGCCTTCACTGCTATCATAACTGTTGTGCACAAATAAGCTCAATGCGATATCAGATCTCCCATCACTAAAGGTCAAATCTGGGAAAGTAACCTGCAATCGCATTTTCTGATCCGTAACAAACGAATGTGAAGGATCTATAATCCACTTTGAATCCAGTTCATGAAGTTGTTCCATTAAAGGTTTAATGATTTCTGCATTACTAACTATCTGATAGGTGTCATTCTGTATCGAAATGAGTTTCCCATTATCCTCGCGAGTTATTGCTTTATAATGAGGTGCAAGAATGACTGATTTATCTTCTGCTTCAACAAATACTTTTTGTTCAGTAACCGGAAATAGATACTTATAAAGTTTTTGATCTAATTCTGTTGTCATGTCAACCTCCTAATGCATTAGCATTTACTTTGCTTCTTGCAATAAAGAGGCAAACTGCAATTTTGTTCACGTCAACCATTCCATTCAAATTTTCCTGTATTCTGAGTGCGTCTAAATAACTAGCTAACATGATGTCAAAATAGTTGTCCCTGGCAACTGTATTAGTTTCAGAATCAGATACCTTTTTACCATTACCATTGGATATAACCTTTAGATCATATTTAGTAATGATCTTACTTCCTTTTTGCTCGGCGAGTTTAGTTATCTCTACCTTGTTTCCTTTATGCAACCCCTTCAGTTGTTCATGCAGTTCTTCGGGAGCAAAAAAGTTATATTCCTCGTTGTTACCTTGCTTAACTGCATACAGATAGTAGTCGCCGTAGGTGCTCTGCCCTACTACCGGTTCTTCAAATAACAGCTCTAAGGTTGCTGGCTGATTTAACTTCAGATCCAGCTTCTTCCTCTCTGCCATCGTCTACCTCCTTTCTTATTTTATATGAAAATTCGTTTTGTCCTTCGAAAATTTTAACACCTGCCGGAACAGGTCGCGTTTTAATGAAGGCTTTTAGTTTGCTTAAGTCCGGTTTAACTTGTTCCGGTATAATTGTGAGAACCTCTGGCCTTGCATTTTTTAAGAATAGCTCGAGGTTTTCTATCTCGATCTTATCAGGTTTCTTATGCATTTTAAGTGTACCATTTGGAAGTTCAATTGTTTTTACCTGACGCTCTCTGATAAATGCCTCCAGTTTTCTTTCCAGCATTTTGCATCTTTCATCAAGCACCATATTCCTTTGCAGGACCCAGTTGTTAATGTGTTGGATCTCCTTTTCTGACTCACTGAAATTATTTGCTATCTGTCCCTGAAGGTTTTTGATTTGTATCAAAATTAAGTCCATAAACGCTTCCGTCTGATAAACTTCTTTCGACTCCGCTTCCTGGAGCAGTTCTTCCAGAAAATTATCTCCCATATCTCCTCCGGTCATGCCAGGTTGCTAGTATTTTTACCAGTATTACCAGAACTGCTTCCCCTGAAACTTTTAGTATCTTTTTTATTTTTTTTCGGTTGATTGACATTTAATTCTTCCTTTATTTTTTTCTTAATTACTTTTAGAAGATCGAGACTTAACTCGAGTATTAT
>JARLHD010000004.1 GCA_031292435.1 Ignavibacteriaceae bacterium | reverse complement strand
TATTGAATATCAGAATATTTTATTATAAACGAGGAATCATTTTTATTGAACCTATCCCGGAAAGACTGCATATAATCGTCAGCGGAGAATTCGGAATTATTTACTACGCCGCCTGATTTGTTATTTTGGGGCTTACATGCTGCAATAAGAAATAGTAGGGAGATTATTAAAAAGAGGTGATATTTAAGGTTCATTTGTGCAAATGCTTCTAAATAATAAAGGAATTACATAATCTTTTAAAATTATGCTGCTTAAGTTATAAGTGTATGATCAATAATGCAAAATGATCTAATTAATGAATTCTTTTTTTTATGATAATACCATATGTTTGAAAAAGAAAATTTTTTAATATTTGACCTATGCTGCGAACAAATCTACTTAAGTACGCCTTTACGGTACTTATAATAATATTTTTTTTACCTACAGAAAATTTTCCCCAGAATAATCTTTTTCATTTTAAGCAAATCTCGATAGACGAGGGGCTTCCTACAAACATTGTTAACTGCATAACCCAGGATAAAAAAGGGTTCATATGGTTAGGGACTGAAAGGGGGCTGGCACGGTATGATGGTTACAATTTTAAGATATACCGGCATAAGAAAGGGGATAATAACACCATATCGAATGAAGAAGTAACATCAATGCTTGAGGATTCTGCAGGTAACTTCTGGATAGGCACAAGAAGGGGCGGGCTTAATAAATTTGACCGTTATCTTAATAAATTTTCGTGCCTGAAACATATTCCTAACGACAATAACTCTTTACCAGATAATGAAATAACCGCACTGGTGGAAAATAATGGAGCTATCTGGGCAGGAACAAGGGTAGGACTTTCAAAACTAGACAGTAAGGGAAATAAATTCGCAAATTATTTAATCGGCGATTCAGCCTATTCCGGGAAACTTATTGCATATTTATCCAACAAAGGAATTGCACATTCTGCAGTTTTGAAAATAATAAAGGATAAGGACATTTTATGGATAGGGACATCAGGCGGGTTGACCGAATTCAACCTGAAGAATAATTTTTTAACCAATTATCTTATTGATGGGAAAGGAGGGGGCGATATAAGATCTGTAATAATAGAGGACGGATCAAATTTATTAACAGCTACCGGCAAAGGACTTTTCAGATTTAATAAAACCACTAAGCAATTTCAGCAGATCTTAACAGAACCTATAAATGATTTACTAAAAACGAAGGATGGAAAACTATGGTGCGCAACAGAAGGGATGGGAATTATTCTTTATGATATAGGGAACGGGATAAAGAATATTTTTAATAAAGAAAACGGGACGGCAGATGGAATAATTTCAGACAATTTTAATAGTGTATTTATTGACAGCGCCAGATCAATATGGTTCACTTCACCGGACGAAGGGATTAATTTATTAAATCCTGTTTATAAACAATTCAATGTATACAGCCACAGCGGACAAGGCACGAATGGTCTTTCTTCCAATATTGTAACCAAGGGATTTAGCGATAAGGGTAACGTAACCTGGTTTCCTACCAACGGTGCCGGATTAGATAAATATAGTGCTGAAAGCAAATCGTATGTGCATTTAAAAGAATCTTTGCTTAGAGAAGATAAAGTAAATTGTGTTATCAGAGATGACCTGGGCAGGTTATGGGCAGGGACAGGAGGCGGGTTATATAGTTTTAGATTTAACAGTCCTGCCTTCGAGAAGATTTCATTCAGCAGTTATTTAATTAAGGATCATGCTGTAAACGCAATAGCGGAGGACAGGGATGGAAACATCTGGACGGGGATTAATGATAATTTAGTTAAGTACTCAGAGCAAACGAATGAGACAGTAATTATTAATCTAAAACATGATTCATCATCTGCCAGTAATAATTTTAAAATAAACGGCATACTTAACGACAACGACAATTTATGGGTAAGCACCTCGAATGGTTTATACAGATATGAAATCAAGAAAAACTCATTAAATTTATTCCAGGATAGTGATCCCTTTGGAATTGAGAACCAATTCCAGGCGTTATTGCAGGATTGGGAGGGGATGATCTGGCTGGGTTCCAGGGAGGGGGGGCTTAAAAGTTTTAATCCTCAAACGGGCAGCTTTACATCATATAGAGCCGGGAACGGACTCCCTTCGAATAATATTGTATCATTGCAGGAGGATGCGGAAGGGTATCTATGGGTGGGAACAGACAAAGGGCTAGTCAACTTTAATAATAAAAACGGATGTGTTATAGTATATACAACATCCGACGGTTTACCGGGCAATAAATTCCTACAAAACTCTTCATGGGTTTCTCCTGAGGGTGAATTTTATTTTGGAACGACGAACGGCACTGTATCATTTTTTCCGGCAAACATAATAAGCAATAAATATCCACCCCCGATTGTGTTAAGTTCTTTTAAGATTTTTAATAAAGAAGCTGAATTGAATTATGAACCTTCTTATGCAACCGAAATTGATATACCATATACACAAAGCGATATATCATTCGAATTTGCGGCTCTTAATTATATAGATCCGGCACGGAACCAATATGCATACAAGCTAGAGGGATTCAGCGGTGACTGGAGTTATATTAAATCATTGCGGAAGATATCATTTGCAGATCTTGCTCCCGGTTCATACACTTTAAGAATAAAAGCAAGCAATAATGACGGTAAATGGAATGAAACCGGTTTAGCAATTAAACTGGTAATAATTCCCCCCTGGTACAAGGCGTGGTGGGCGTATATTTTATACCTGATAATTGCTATTTCCATTTATTTTGGTTTAAGAAAATATGAACTGAGAAAAGTAATGTTAAAAAATGATCTGAGGTTGAAAAGGATTGAATCAGAAATATTACTTGAAGCTGATAAAGTGAAATCCAATTTCTTTAACAGGATTTCAAATGAGTTTAAGACTCCTCTTTCGAAGATTACGGAATCAATTACTGAATTAAAGAAAAAGCTGATTACTCCGGGAGATAAAAAGACTCTTGACCTCATTGAACAGAACACCAAAAGTTTACTGCGACAAATAAACCAGCTAATTGATTTTTCGAAATTAGAAGCAGGGAGTATGAAACTGCAGGTTTCCAAAAATGATTTAATTCCTTTCCTAAGAGGGTTAGTAATAAATATGGAGCCGGCGGCTAAATTGAAAAATATTGAACTTGCACTTCATTCCCCGGTGGATCATTTAAATATTTATTTTGATCCTGATAAGATTGAGCGAATACTTTTTAATCTTGTGGAAAATGCAATTAAATTCACAAGTGAGAGAGGGGGCATATTTGTTATTGTAGAATTAAGGTCCGACAGACTTTATATAAAAGTAAAGGATAACGGCATCGGCATATCTGCAGAGAAGATGAGTTCGATCTTCAGAATATTTGAAAAGGCTGATAACGGTTCGACCAAACAGGCAAGCGGTCTGGGGATGGGGCTTATATTGACTAAGAAATTAGTGAGCCTGCACAAGGGAGACATCCAGGTAACGAGCGCGCCAGGTATGGGTTCCACATTTACATTTTGGATCTACACCGATGAAAAAGTATATCATTATTCAGAAATGGAGGAAGTTAATAATGTAAATTTGACATTTCGTCCCTTAAGTAAAGGACACGAGATAAGCTCAACATTTCAGGACCAAACCGAGAAACAGATTGTTTTAGTAGTAGAAAATAATTCCGAAATGCGCAGACTTATTGCATCACAGCTGGAAGAAAATTATGCTGTCTATGAATATCCAAACGGGCTGGAAGGGTTTGAAAGAGCAAAAGAAATAATTCCTGATATAATAATATTTGATGCAACAAATGCAGGTATAGACGGTTTTGAATTCTGCGGATTAGTTAAAAATGATGAGGCAGCCAGCCACATCCCGATGATCCTTTTAAATGATAAATATTTAATGGACAGCAAAATTACCAAATGGGAAACAGGAGCAGACGATTATTTAGCCAAGCCATTTAGTAAACTTGATCTCCTGATGAAAATAAAGAACCAAATTTCCTTAAGAAGAAAATACAGAGACGTTCTATGCAAGGAGACATTGTCAGGGATAAAATCTGTTACAGGATCTGAAATAAAATTAAGTACGGCTGATAAATCGTTTATTACTAAAGTTCTTCATGTAGTGGGAATTAACTATTCACATTTTGATTTTAATATAGAGCAAATATGCAGTTATACGGGGTTGAGTCAGACGGCATTAAGGCGGAAGATGTCTGCTCTTTTCAACAAATCCCCACTTGAGTTTATTCTGAAGTTCAGGTTATATAAGGCTTATAAATTTATTGAGGAAGGAAAGACAGGAACCGAAGCATCAATTGCAGTAGGGTTTGAGAATCTTTCATATTTTTCAAAATGTTACCGGGCGGAATTTGGTAAGCTGCCTCCTGAATCAGGCAATTAGTTCTTTAATCATTTCCCTTAGACAGGATATATTTTTTTTACGTCCAGGTTCATATTTTAAATTTGCAAATTCAGTAAAGAATGCAGCACTGCTAATAAAATCCAGGCAAGTCTGCAGCCACTCCGATTCTGTCAAATTTTTGAATCCAGTATAATCCCACTCAGATTTAAGTGCAAGGCATTTAGAAAAAAAGTCTTCTTTTGCGATATGGAGAATATCAGCATCCCTAATTATTTTTTCGGAAAGGGTGATGGGCATATTTGCCAATTCAGTCATTAGGATAATTTCAATAATTCTTTCAATTTTCTTTACCGGACAATGTATACTTATTAAATACTCTTTTGCAATATCAACGCTTTTATATTCATGACCGAGATAGCCCTTAACAAAACCAGTATCATGGAACCAGGCAGCAACTTGAATTATTTCCAATTCACTATCAGGCAATCCGGAGTTTTCCCCTAACTCAGTAACGGCTTCAAATACATCCCGGGCATGACAGAAATTGTGGTAAGTAAATTCCAGGGGAAGATTTTCCTTCAAAAACCCGTCCACATAATCCGAAGAAGATTTAACTATACTATTCATTTATAATTTATTTTAAATTCATTTTCCATTGAACACAACTATAACATTAAATTACTAATACTGAAAATTAATATAGATAAAATCCCCTTAAGAAAAGTTGATTTGGATTTAAGACGGAGGGCACATTTGTTAAAAGACACCCTTAAAAACCGGGGTTTATATATCTATGGACACAGGATACCGGTTTTCATTTTTTTTGAAACTCAAGACCTGCATTGGAGGACTGGGTTACATTCACAATATCCCCACTTTCAAAATGTGCAGCAAGAAGCTCCTGTGATAAAGGATTTATCAGGTATTTCTGAATAGTTCTTTTCAGGGGACGGGCACCATAAGTTACATCATAACCAAGTTTTGAAAGCCATTCTTTTGCTTCATCATCCACATTAAGGACGATATCTTTGTCTTTAAGCATCTTAACTACTTTATCCATCTGGATGTCGACAATTTTTCTTATTTCATTTCTGTTTAATGGTTTAAAAAGGACAACTTCATCAATCCTGTTTAGAAATTCAGGACGTATTGTTTTTCTTAATAGATCGATAAGTTGATATCTAAGCTCTCCGAGAACATTTTCCACATCATCATCTTCGACATTTTCAAGTTTTTCCCTGATCAAATGAGATCCTATGTTTGAGGTCATAATGATAATTGTGTTCTTGAAATTAACGGTTCTTCCCTGGTTATCAGTCAATCTGCCATCATCAAGTACCTGGAGGAGAATATTAAAAACATCGGGGTGAGCTTTTTCAATTTCATCGAGAAGGATAACGGAATAGGGACGGCGTCTTACAGCTTCGGTTAACTGGCCGCCTTCTTCATAGCCAACATATCCGGGAGGGGCACCGATGAGTCTCGATACGGAGAATTTTTCCATATACTCGGACATATCGATCCTAATCATTGCATGCTCATCATCAAACAAAAATT